>JBBRBM010000071.1:0-26564 GCA_038205745.1 Verrucomicrobiota bacterium
CCAGCCCGCCCAGACGCGGGAGCATAGGACGCGGATTGGATTTGAACTTCAGCCAGGCGCGAGCGCTTACATTTCACGCCTCCAACGCTGCCGCAATCCCCACCTTCCGCCTAGCTGGTTTGGCCGGACGGATACCTTTGAGTGTGTAGGTGGTCGAACTGCTGGCGCTCGAAGCTGTGTTTCTCCCTGCACTGCCAGAACCGCCGCCACTGTTTGATGTGGATCCGCTTTGATTTCCGGGAGATGCACTCTGTTGCGATTGACTCGCGTTCGCTACCGTGGCGTTGTTTGCCGCAGCCGGAGTTTTATTTGCCATTCCACTTGTCGCCCCGCCACCGCCACCGACACCTATCAGGGGGCTGGCATCGATCATACTCTTGATTTGCTGGTAAGCGGGGCTTTTCTGGAACGTTGGACCGGACGCGATGGTGGACCAGTCCGTCTGATGAGGAACATACTGATTAGCAGGGTGCTCATAAGGCCTCTCTTCCAACCATTGAGCGGCCAACTCGCCAACCCGGATCGCAGACTTAGGAAACGCTTTTCCGATGGTATGATCAGCAAACGTGTCCTCGAAATTTCTGATTTGCTGCGTAGCCTTTCTCATTTCCTCCTCTGGAAGTCCGAAGATGACTGTTCCCACGCTTACGCTGACTGTGTCCATAACATCCAATGTGATGCGCTTTAGAAAGCCGTAGAAAGCTCCGGCAATAATGCCGCTTTCTCCGTCCGGATCAACGCGCAATAGCGGATTGCCGCCAACATACTCGTATGCAACCGGCTTCCATCCCGGCCCAATCTTCTTCACCGGATCAGTAGAAAGGAACACTCCCGCTTCCGCCGAGTAGTAGCGGGCGCGCATGAAGTAGAGGCCGGGGAGTTCTTCCATCACGCCTTGCGAACCCACGAAGAGATACGGATTCGAGATTTGAGATTGCAGATTGGTCGAGCCGAGGCTGCGGCCGTAGGGCGTGTAGGCGTAGAGGGCGAGGTTGGTGCCGTAGGGCGTGTAGGCGTAGAGGGCGAGGTTGGTGCCGTTCGGGCCGGTGAGGGCGATGATGTTGGCCTGGGCGTCGGCGTGGTAGCAGGTGAGGTTGCCGCCCGCATCCACTTTGAACGCCAGGTCGGGTCCGTGGACGTACCAGGCCGTGATGCCGCCGCCCGCGTCGAGGTCGCAGAGGATGCGTTCCATGCTGCCGGAGAGGTCGAGCACGTATTGAGTTTCGCTGCCGTTCAACGTGCGCGAGACGCGGCGGCCAAAGGCGTCGTATTGGTTCAGCACGGTGTGGGTTTGCGCGTTCGTCGTCCAGCGAATGGTGGTGGTGCGGTTGTCCTCGTCGTAGGCGTGCGCCCAGCTTTGCGGAGACGCGCCGCCGGTGAGCGCGGCGTTGGTCATGTTGCCGCTCGGATCGTAGGAATACGTCATCGTAGCAGCCGACGTAAGGAGGCTCTGATTGATGCCGGATTTTGGAGAGGAATCACCCCTCACCCCAGCCCTCTCCCCGTTGAGGGGAGAGGGAGAAGGAATTCCGCCCTCACCCTGGCCCTCTCCCCCAGGAGAGGGGAGCACGCCGGGCGCGTTCGTGTGAATTGAGCGGGTCTTGAGTTTTCCGGCGGCGGTGTAGTTGGCGAGTTCGTCGGTGAGCGGCGGGAGTTGCCAGTCGAGCGTGCCCTTCTCCGTCGCGCCGGTTTTGTTGCCGTTGCGGTCGTAGGCGTAGGTCAGAGCAATTTTGACAGTTGAAGGTTGAGAGTTGAGAGCAGAATAGCTGAGGGCGGTGATTCTTCCGGCGGTGTCGAAGGCGTTCGATTGGACGACGCCATTCGGATACGCGCGGCGGATGAGGCGGTCGGCCTGATCGTAGGCGTAGCTGTTCGTGAAGCGGCGGGACGCATCGAATTCAAACACCTGGCTCGTGAGCCGGCTGATGGCGTCGAATTGTTGCGTCAAAGTTTTTCCACCGGGATACGTGACCGTCGTGATGCGTCCGAGCGCGTCGTGTCCATAAAGCACTTCGTGCAGCGTGAGGTCGTCCGAATAGCTCGTGAGCCGATCCATCGCGTCGTAGCCGAGCGTGCTGGTGACGAAGGACAAATCGGCATCGATGCGCTCCATTTCTACGGGGTTGTTGTTCTTGTCGTAGCTGAAGGAATTGATGCGGCCGGTGCCGAAGTGAACAAGGCGGACGCGCCCGCCGGCATCGTAAGTGACCGTGCGCGTGGTGCCGTTCGGGTCGGTCTGGATTTTCAGCCGCGCGAGTTCATCGTAAGTGTAGCGCCAGATGTTCGTGTCCTGATTCTGCTCGAAGAGGCGTTCGTTGCGCGGGCCGTAGCTCATCACGTAATGCCCGCCGAGCGCGTCGGTGATGTTCGTAATGTTGCCGTTGCCGTCGTAGTCGTAGAGCCAGTCGAAGTTCTCCGCGTCAGTCCATTTGGTCAGCCGTCCGCGTCCGTCGTAGGCGTGCGTGCGTGCAATGACGTTTGCGCGCGAGTCGTAAGCAAAAAACGTCTTCCATCCCAGCGGCTCCGTGATGCTCGTGCGATTCCCCGAGTCGTCGTAAGTGTAACTCGTCTCGTTCCCCAGCGGGTCGCGCTGCGCGAGAATTCGCCCCTTGCGGTCGTAGGTTTCAATCCACGAGTTCGTCGCCGGATCGACGTGAGTGATCTGCATTTTGCCCGGCACGCCATACCGCGTCTGCGTCGCACGACCAAGCGCATCCACTTCGTTCGTCTTGCGCCCATACTGATCGTACTGCACGAACTGGTTCGTGATGCCACGCGGGTCAATGATGGCTTGGAGCAAGCCATTGCTCGCGTTGTACGAGAACCGCCAGGTGGTGTTGACGTTTGTGTGGATTCCAGAGGTGTTGGTCAGCGACTTGGAGACCAGGCGGTTGGTGTTGTCGTAGGAGAAGCGGGCCACCCACGGCCCGAACGTCACCGCCGAGACCAGGTTGTTGGTGTAGCTGAAAACGTAAACGCCCCGGGCCGAGTCCAGCACGCGATCCATCCTGCCGAGCAAGTCACGGCTGACGGCGACGGAGTTGCCATTGAAGTCGCGGATGTCCTCGATAAAACCTTTCTTGAGCAGGAACGGATCGTCGGTGGGCGGATCAAATTCCGAGGGAATCGGATTGCGAAAGTGATGGACGAGGCTATCCGGCGTGGTCCACTCGAACTCTCCGTCGGGCCGGCGCAGGAGTTCGCCGCGATACTCGCGATGCCGGGTGCGATAGTGCGTGCCGGCGGGGCTGTTGGTGGTTTGCAGCCACGTTTCGATGGAACCGTCCCACTGGAGGATTCGCACTTCGGACAAACCGCCCTCGGGCAAGATGCGGGCCTCGAAAGTGTGCCGCCAGCCGCGTCCCAAATCCGGGGAGTCGAAGGGATCAAATTCGCCGAGCTTGACGCCGGACGCGGTGTTCGCGCTGCTGTAGCCGATACGCCAATCGAACGCGACGCCGGGCGTCGGGCGGGCCAGGGCGGTTTGCTGCCAGGCGAAACTTCCCGAGAGCGCCACGAGCGCCTGCGCGCCGCCGTTCTTGCGTGAATCGAAAAGCGATTGTTCACCGCCCAAATCCACTTCCTCGAACTGGACCGGGCCAGACGGTTGTCCCTCCGTGGCGCCAGCCGGAGGATTGAGGGCGAAATTGCGGTAGAAGTTCGTGGCATTGGTCGAATAGGCGAGTTTGAAATAACCACGCAACGTCGCCGCCAGATTCGTCACGGGCAAATCTGTGAACATGAAGGCGCGAACTTGCGGCGCGCTTAACACCGCCTGGTGAATGGCGATTTCCTGAATGTCGCCGAAAAAGAATCGCCCCTGGCTTCCGCTGGCGTTCCAACCACCGATGGAAACACCATCCGTCGAAGTGCCGACGGCATTATTGGCGGTGAAGACAACCCGGCCATCCGCGTAGCCGACAAAGTTCCCACCGGAATCGCGCGTGATGGCGACGTGATACCAGCGTTCCAAATACGGCCGCTCAATCAGGGTGTAAGTGAATGGCGTGCCAGTGGAGGTGACGAACTCGACATTGCCGTTGCTGACATTGAATTGAATCAAATAGGCGTAGGCCGAAGCGTCGTTGCCAGATTTTCTGTTCACGAGAACCGTCATGTTCTCGGCGAGGTTCGTGCCGGACGGAATCGAGATTTTGAACCAGCACGCCACGGTCAGCCCTGAGCCGTTCCAACTCAAACCGCCCGAGGTGTCAGCCACTTCTATTCGCGCGTTGCCGTTGAACGTGGCGGCACGACCAACGAGCGCGCATGAGAAAAGCAGCAACGTAGCGATTCTCACCGTCATCGCCAGCCCGGAAAGGTGGAAGCGGGGTTTCACGGGACTTTAGGTTGCGAGGCATGCTGCAGGGCAGGCCAACTATGGCAAGGATGAGTTCGCGACTGACAACCGACCGCCGAGCACGGACAATTCGGCGATGGCTAATGCTTCGCTGAAACAAATCGCGCGTTATTGCGATCGCTTGCTGAACACGCCCGGAGTGAATGACTACGACGGGGCGGTGAATGGATTGCAGGTGGAAAATCGCGGCGAAGTCACGCGCATCGCTGCCGCGGTCGATGCGAGTCTGGCGACGATTCACAAATCCATGGATGCCGGCGCCGATTTGCTGATCGTGCATCACGGGTTGTTTTGGTCGAAGCGACACCCGTGGACGGGGAAGAATTTCGAATTGCTCCGACTGTTGCTCGACAACAACGTCGCGATCTACAGCTCGCATCTGCCGCTCGATCTCCATCCGAAGCTTGGCAACAACGCGCAGCTTGCTTCCGCTCTCGGGTTCAAGAAAACGAAGCCGTTCTTCTTCACGAAGAACCAATTCCTCGGCGCGCAGACGACGTCAGCAGTATCCCGCGATGAACTCGCGAAGCGCTTGCATCGCGCCACGGGCACCGATGTGAAGTTGATTCCAGGAGGACCGGCGACCTCCCGGCGCATCGGCATCGTCACTGGCGGTGCCGGCGCTGAATTGAAGCTCGCCGCAAATGAAGGCGTGGACACTTTCATCACTGGTGAAGGACCGCACTGGACATTTCCGCTGGCGGAAGAACTGGGCGTGAACGTTCTCTACGGCGGACATTACGCGACGGAAACGTTCGGCGTGAAAGCGCTCGCCGCGCATCTCTCCAAAAAGTTTCGCGTGCCGTGGAGCTTCATCGATCACCCGAGCGGATTGTAATCGCGTGCCTCGCTTCATCGTCATCACGGGCACCGACACCGGTGCCGGAAAGACAGTGCTCACGGCACTGCTCGCGCGCCATCTACGCGACAAAGGCGTGAACGTCGCCGCGCTGAAGCCGCTGTGCTCCGGCGGACGCGAGGATGCCCGACTGCTGCGCACCGCCGCTCGCGCGGATCTCGCGCTCGACGAAGTGAATCCGTGGCACTTCCGCGCGCCATTGGCTCCGATAGTTGCGGCCCGGCGCGAGAAACGGAGTGTCAATCTTCGCGAAGTGGTTGCGCACATCCGGAACATCGCGCGGCGATTCGATCTTGTATTGGTTGAAGGCGCGGGCGGATTGCTGAGCCCGCTGGGGAAACAATTCAGCACGCGAGAGCTGATTGCCGCGTTGAGCGGATCGGACGTATTGATCGCCGCACGCAATCAACTCGGCGTTGTGAATCACGTGCGGCTGACGATGGAAGCACTGCCGCCGATCGTTGCCTCGCGAGCGAAAGTCGTTTTGATGTCGCCTCCGCGCAGCGACGACGCCAGCGAGTCGAACGTAGAGCTTCTTGCCGAATTCCTGCCGGCGGATCACATCGTGGTGTTCCCACGATTCCAGAAAGCCGGCGACCTTGATCACATCCTGAAACAATCGCGCGTGCGCCGCGCCCTCGATGCGTTGCTTCGCTGAATTGATACCGGTTCAAATGGCCGCAGTTCTCCAGGACGCGGACGCATCAAAATAATCAAAGGCCGATGGGTAGCACAGGTCACTGGCCTGTGCCGGCGGGCGACCCGCCCGCCGGAACGGAAGGCGTCGTCGATTGGAAAAGCCCCGTTCGATCCTGCAGACTCGCTGTTCCACGCGGCGGGTCGCCGCGCGGCACGGGCGGGGTCGCCCGTGCTACCCAGGTTTGATGTGTCTGCCCTGCGCAGTCCTCACCAACTGCTTGCCGCGTTGCGCGTCGTTCCAGTACGCTGTTCCTCATGGCCAAAGTCCTCGTCGTGGACGACGAAATCACGATGATTCAAATGTCCGCGGAGCTGCTGCGCTCCGAAGGGCATGAAGTTTTTCCGTGCAGTAATTTTGATTCGGCGGCGGCGGTCCTCGAACGCGAGAAGCCGGAATTGCTGATCACCGACCTGTATCTGGAGAAGTCGAAGCCCACCGGGCTTTCGCTGCTGGCGAAAGCGAGGGGCATGAATCCACCGCCAGCCGTCATCGTGATCACGGCGATGGGTTCGGTGGAAACCGCCGTCGATGCGATGAAGCGCGGCGCGTTCGACTACTTGCAGAAGCCGTTCAAGCTCGATGAGTTCAAGCTGATCATTGAACGCGCGCTCTCTTACAATCGCGCGGTCAGCGAGAACGCTTTTCTCCGCAAACAACTCAACACGAAGTATCAATTCAACCAGCTCGTTGGCACGTCTTCGGCGATGCAGGACGTGCTCAAGATGGTGGAGCGCGTCGCGGACACCGACAGCACGATCCTGATTCTCGGCGAAAGCGGCACGGGCAAGGAACTGGTCGCCCGCGCGCTGCACTTCAACAGTCGCCGCCAGTTCGCGCCGTTCATTCCGATCAATTGCTCCGCGTTGCCGGAGAATCTTCTTGAGTCCGAGTTGTTCGGCCATCGCAAAGGCTCGTTCACCGGCGCGATCAACGACAAGAAAGGTCTGTTTGAAGAGGCGGACGGCGGCACGTTGGTCCTCGACGAGATCGGCTCAATGCCGGCGGTGCTGCAAAGCCGGTTACTGCGCGTCTTGCAGGAACGCGAAGTCCGTCGCGTGGGTGAGAACACGTCGATCCGCGTCAACGTGCGAGTGCTTGCCGCGACCAATGAACCGCTCGAACAGCGGATGAAGGAAGGCACGTTCCGCGAGGATCTTTATTACCGGATCAATGTGATTCCGATCTCGCTGCCGCCGCTGCGCGATCGGCGCGAGGACATTCCGCTGATCGTCGCGCATTTTCTGCACGAGCGGGTTCATGCGCGGTTGAACAAACCGTTTCAAGTCACGCGCGAGGCGATGCACGCGCTGACGGTTTACGATTGGCCCGGGAACGTGCGCGAGCTTCAGAACGCGATCGAGCGCGCCTGCGCGCTGTCTGAGACGGAGACGATACGCGTTGATTCCCTGCCGCCAAATGTCATCGCCGCCGCCCGTGCGCACCCTGCCCCGGCGGAAATGCACGCGACGGACACGACGCTTTACACGCTTACCGCCGACGAACCGAGCGCGGATCAGGTCAACGGCAAAACTGTGACCGGCGGCACGGCGCCACTGACCGACCTGAAGAGTTTCATGCGCGAGCAGGAACTCACTTACATCAATCGCGCCCTTACCCAATCCGGCGGAGACAAGGAAAAAGCCGCCGCGCTGCTTGGGATCAGCATGGCCACACTTTATCGCCGGCTTTCGACTGAGGAGTGATCAATAAAATGGCTGGCAAAATCCAACTTTGCGACGGCGAAACGATGCTGATCATGGTTCGAGGCGGTGAGGTGATCCACTTCACGCCGAACATGGGATTGCCGCACTCCGAATTCGTCAAGCGCACGACGGGCCAGTTACCCGAAGCCGCGTGGGTCGGTACCGTTTCGAAGCTGGACGGCGAGATCGCTGCGATCACCTCGAAGCACTTCTTCGGCTATCAGCTTCCCGCACCGCTGGACGTGAGAGACGCCGTGCTGAAGCGCTTTGAGTAAGTCATGCCGTTGCGTGTTAAGCGAAAGGCAATTTCCGCACTGCGTTTTTTATTTCCCTCACGGTCTTCGCCAGTAGTATTCGGGCTTCGAATGCGCGACGGTCGCGCCTGAACTGAAAACGAATTATGCCACTGACACATACTCGAGACCTGTTTGCGAAGGCCCTGAAAGGCAAATACGCGCTCGGCGCCTTCAACGTGAACAACATGGAACTCATCCAGGCGATCGTCGAAGCCTGTGAAGAGGAAAAAGCCCCGCTCATGCTCCAGATTTCCAAGGGCGCGCGGCAATACGCCAACCCGGTGTATCTCAAGAAGCTCATCGAGGCGGCGGTCAGCCTCTCTACCATCCCGATTGCCGTTCACCTTGATCACGGCGACACCTTCGAGCTTTGCAAGGAATGCATCGATGAGGGATTCACCAGCGTGATGATCGATGCCTCGCACGAGCCGTTCGAGAAGAACGCTGAGATCACGCGCAAGGTGGTCGAATACGCCCACAAGCACAATTGCTCCGTTGAATCCGAGCTCGGCCACTTGGTCGGCGCGCAGTTCGACGAAGGTGAAGAAGGCGGCGCTCACTCCGCCAGCGGCCATTACACGAATCCCGAGGAAGCCGTCAAATTCGTCAAGGAAACCGGCTGCGATTCCCTCGCTGTCGCCATCGGCAACAGCCACGGCGCTTTCAAATTCAAGGGCACCCAGCACCTCGACCTCGAACGCCTGAAGCTGATCAAGAAGGCGTTGAGCGATGCGGGCATGGGTGACTATCCGCTCGTCCTCCACGGCGCCTCCAGCGTGCCGCAACACCTCGTCGCCGAGGTCAACAAATACGGCGGCAAGATGCCGGACGCGCAAGGCGTGCCGGAAGCGGACATCGAAGTCGCGCGTCGCGTGGGTTGCACCAAGGTCAACATCGACACCGACCTGCGCATCGCCATGACCGCCGCCATCCGCAAAGTCTTCGCGGAGAAGCCCGGTGAATTCGATCCGCGCAAATATCTCGGACCGGCCCGCACCGCGGTCAAAGATCTCGTCCGCCACAAGTTGAAGAACGTCCTCTGCTGCGCAGGACACGCTTTCGATTAAGCAAAACTTTCCAAGCGAGAGCGGGCTGTGGAAACACAGCCCGCTTTTTTTGACCACGGAAGACACGGAACACACGGAAGAGAACGAATGAATTCACTGTGTTCCGTGTCTTCCGTGGTCAATCACTTGCCGATGCAAAACATGTGTTGGTCAGTGCGGAAGAAGATTTGTCCGTCGCTGATCGCAGGTGATGGGAAGCATTTCTCACCGAGTTCGTTTTGGGCGACGCGCTCGAACTCCGGACCGGGCTTCACGACGTTCATCACACCGTTGTCGTTGAGGAAATAAACCAACCCATTCGCCGAAACGAGCGATGCGTGGTGCGTGCCCATGCGTTCCTGCCAGAGGATTTTTCCCGACTTCGTTTCGAAGCAATGCGCCACTCCACCTTCCGAGATGATCAGAAAGTAATCGCCTTCGATGATCGGTGACGGAACGTAAACGGAGCCCTTCGTGGTGCGCCACGCGACTTTTTCCGCACCCACCTTGCCATTGCCGTCGGCCTTGATCGCAAGCGTGTGATACTCGGGAAAGCCGGCCGTGATCACGACTAGATCGTCGCGTTCGCTGAACACCGGCGATGCCACGAACTGCTCCGTCGGCCCGTCCATGATCCAGTGGAGCTTGCCGTTGTTCGGATCGTAGCTCGCAGTGCATTTGCTGCCGGTGAGGATCATTTGCGTGCGACCGTCGATGTCGCGGATCAGCGGCGCGCAATAGCTGCGCGTCTTGTTCGGCCGATCAATCCGCCACAGTTCCTTACCCGTCTTGCGATCAAGCGCAACCATGTAGCCGTCGCCGTCGTGATCGCCGTTCACAATCACTTTGTCCTGAAACAGAATCGGCGAACTGCAAAACCCGTGTTTGCTCGCGAAAGGCCCGGGACGCACCGCCCACAATTGTTTGCCGCTGAAATCGTAAGCAGCCACAAACATTTTGTTCACGTCGAGGAAAGCCACGAATACGCGCTCGCCATCCGTTGCCGGCGTGCTCGACGCGTGGCTGTTCAACGCGTGCTTGGTTTCCATCAGCGTATTGAGCACCGGCTTCTGCCAGCGAATCCTCCCGCTCGTCCGATCGAGACAGATCAGCGCGCGTTGTTCGGTCTGGGGCAATGCGGTGACCGTAAAGACATTCTCTCCGTAAACGATCGGCGAAGCGTGACCGAGCCCGGGCAATTCTGTTTTCCACGCGACATTGCTGGTGGAACTCCAATGCGTGGGAACTTTCTTCTCGATGCTGGTGCCATCAAGTCGCGGCCCCCGCCATTGCGGCCAGTTCTCGGCGTGAACGAGCGTGACGGCGAGCAACAGAACCGGGAGTGCTTTCATGCCGCGCGACGTTACCGGTTGATCAAACTTTTACCAGCACGTGATGTTTCCGCCTTCACGTTTCCTCCGCGACCCGGCACTCTCACGCCCATGCAACGCGACACCGTCACGGTCGAACGCTTTTACACGGATCACGCCGATGCGCTGCAACTCAAGTTGCTCGCCGGCGCGGTCGGCCTGAAGCGCATCATTCGCGAACCCACGGTGAATCGGCCCGGCCTCGCGCTCGCGGGTTTCACGAAGTATTTCGCGAACAAACGCGTGCAGGTGATGGGCAACGCCGAATGCACGTTCCTGAAATCGCTTTCACCTGAAGAGAGCGAGCGGCGCTACAAGCAACTGCTCTCCTACAAGCTGCCATGCGTTGTGTTTTCACGCGGGCTGCAGCCGGACAAGTTGTTCCTCAAGATAGCCGAGCACGCCGACGTGCCGGTGTTCAAGTGCCCCTTCATCACGATGAAGTTCATCAACCTCGCCACGCTCGCGCTGGAGAGCATGTTCGCCCCGCGCGGCACCGAGATGGGCAGCATGGTCGATATTCTTGGCGTCGGGGTGATCGTCAAAGGCGAGAGCGGCATCGGCAAAAGCGAGTGCGTGCTGGCGTTGATCGAGCGCGGCTACAGTCTCGTGGCGGACGACATCACGCGCGTGAGCCTGGTCGATGGACGTGACGTTTTGGGCACGAGTTCGGAGCTCACGCGCAATCACATGGAAGTGCGCGGCATCGGCATCATCAACGTGCAGGCGATGTTTGGCGTGCGATCCATTCGCCACGACAAACGCGTGGACCTCATCGTGACGTTGAAAGAATGGGAGAAAGTTCCCGACGTCGATCGCCTCGGCATGGAGGAGCAATACGCGCAGATTCTCGGTGTCGACATTCCGCACATAATTTTGCCAGTGCGCCCGGGACGTGATCTCGCCCGGCTCGTGGAGGTCGCTGCATTTCAGACCAAGTTGAAACTCTCCGGCTACAACGCGGCAAAGGAACTCAACGACATGCTGATCGCGCGAATGTCCGGCGAACAGTCGATCTGAAAAACAAACGTTGGCACTGCGACACGGCACTACGATAGGCTCAACAAAATGAGCGCCTCCAAAGGCACCAAGATCAAACGAGAGATGACGGTCGTGAACAAGCTGGGCATTCACGCCCGGCCCGCCGCGATGTTTGTGAAGACCGCGAACAAGTTTGATTGCGACGTGCTCGTGGAGAAAGACGGCGACGTCATCAACGGCAAAAGCATCATGGGCCTGATGATGCTCGCCGCCGGCCCCGGCAGTCGAATTCTTGTGTCGGCACACGGCGAGGACGCGGCGAAGGCGCTCGACGATCTCGAGGCGCTCATCAAGCGGAAGTTCGACGAGGAATAGCTGGCGCTGCGACTTGAACCTTGCACTTTGAACCCCGCTCCTTAGCTTCACGCGCATGTCTGCTCAGCAGGATTTTGATGTGAAGTACGTCGCGCACCTCGCGCGGCTGGCGCTCACTCCTGACGAAGAAAAAAAGTTTCAGGCGCAGCTCGGAAACATTCTCGGCTACATCGCCAAGCTGAACGAACTCGACGTCTCGAACGTGGAACCCACGGCTCACGCCGTGCCGCTGGTCAACGTCACCCGCGCCGATGAAATACGCCCTTCCCTGCCCCACGATGAAGCGATGCGCAATGCACCGGCGCAGTTGAACGGCTTGTTCATGGTGCCGAAGATCGTGGAGTAGGCTCGCCCGACCGCCGCCATGTTGAACCAACTCACGATTTCCGAACTGCAATCCCGTCTCTCACGCCGCGAAGTTTCGGCGCGGGAAGCGCTGACCGCGTGCCTCGACCGAATCAAACGCGTCGATGGACAGGTGAAAGCGTTCCTCAGCTACGATGAAGCGGATGCGTTCGCACAGGCGGATGCGGCGGATCAGCAGTTGAAAGCCGGGGCGAACAAACCGTTGCTCGGCGTGCCGATTGGGATGAAGGACGTATTCGCCGTGCGCGGCCATCCGTTGAACTGCGCGTCGAAGATCCTCGGGAAGTTTATTTCGCCGTACGACGCGACGGTGGTGACGAAGCTGCGCGAAGCGGGCGCGATCATCTTTGGCCGCTTGAACATGGACGAGTTCGCGATGGGCAGCTCGACGGAGAACTCCGCGTTCTTCACGACGCGCAATCCGTGGGACACCACACGCATCCCCGGCGGTTCTTCCGGCGGCTCGGCTGCGGCTGTCGCGGCGGATGAATGCATCGCAACCCTGGGATCGGATACTGGCGGCTCGATTCGGCAACCCGCGGCGCTCTGCGGCTGCGTGGGGCTGAAGCCGACTTACGGACGCGTCTCGCGTTACGGTCTCGTGGCCTTTGCGTCCTCGCTCGACCAGATCGGACCATTCACCAAGGATGTTCGCGACACCGCGACATTGCTCAACGTCATCAGCGGTCACGACAAGATGGATTCCACGAGCGTTCCGGAACTGGTTCCGGATCACACGGCTGCGCTCGATGGAAATATTCGCGGACTGAAGATCGGGTTGCCCAAGGAATATTTCGTCGAGGGACTCAGCAAGGAAGTTAAAGACGCGGTCGACACGGCGGTGAAGAAGCTGCGGGAGCTCGGTGCCGAGATCGTCGAGATTTCCCTGCCGCACACTGATTACGCGGCGGCGACTTACTACATCATCGCGCCCGCCGAGGCGTCGGCAAACCTCGCGCGCTTCGACGGCATTCGCTATGGCGCGCGCGTGAATGGAGCCGATCCGTTTGAGCTTTACAGCAGGACGCGCGGCGAAGGTTTTGGGCCGGAGGTGAAACGTCGCATCATCCTTGGCACATACGTGTTGAGCAGCGGCTACTACGATGCGTTTTATTTGCGCGCGCAAAAGGTTCGCACACTCATTCGTCAGGATTTCCTGAACGCATTCGAGAAAGTGGATGCGATCGTGACGCCCACCACGCCTACGCCTGCGTTCAAAGCCGGGGAGAAAACCGACGACCCAATCCAGATGTATCTCTCCGACATCTTCACGATCTCGTGCAACCTCGCGGGCATTTGCGGTCTGAGCCTGCCGTGTGGCTTCAGCGCGAATCCGAAGCTGCCCATTGGGTTGCAGTTGCTCGGGAAGCCGTTCGGTGAGTCAACCATTCTGAAGATCGCGCACGCCTACGAACAGGCCACGCCGTGGCACAAAGAGAAGCCGCCGCTCGGCTGATGGTTGGAAAAGGATAACCCGCCCTCATTCGAGGGCGGGTTCCCTTCTGAGAGCGTGGGAAAAACTCTAAACCACGCTCTACTTGTTTTCTATCGGGCAACGGCGCGCGAAGCTTTAGCTCCGCTCTTCACCAATTTCTGGCCCTCTTCTTTTGCGCAACTGAAGGTGCGCTGGTTTTCTTGCACTTCCCGTGCTCTCCCGACAGTTTTTGCCGGTGATCTCAGAAAATTTCATCGCGCCGCGCACGCTCTCTGTCGTGATCCCGACGTGGAATGAAGAACTCGCGTTGCCTGAAACAATTCGCCACCTGCGCGCAAACCCGGAAGTGACGGAGATCATCGTGGCGGACGGCGGCAGTCGCGATCTCACATGCAAAGTGGCGGCGCAACTCGGTTGCCACGTCATCGCATCCACTCCCGGCCGCGGAACTCAAATGCGCGCCGGAGCAATCGGGGCGAGTGGTGACGCGATCCTGCTCCTCCATGCCGACACATGGATGCCACCGCATGCGGCGCGGGCGGCGCTCGATTGCCTTGGTGATCCGGCCGTCGCCGGCGGTGGGTATTGGAAGAAATTTCGCGATCCACCGCTGCTGTTGCGCGGCTCGAAGTGGAAGTGCGCCGTTCGTCTCCATATTTCCCGCCGCATCGCGGGCGACCAGGGAATCTTCATGCGCCGAGAAGTGCTTCAGCAGATAGGCGGCGTGCCTGACGTGCCGCTGATGGAAGAGTTCGAACTGTGCAAACGTCTGCGTTGCGTCGGGCGCCTCGGGCTCGCGGACGCCGTGGTTCTGACGTCACCGCGACGTTTCATCGAACGCGGAATATTGCGCACGTACGCGCGCATGTGGCGCGTGATGTTGCAATACTATCTCGGCGCATCGCCCGCGGAGTTGCGCCGCGTCTATGAGCGATAGCAACGTGCCCCCGGCATCTTGCCGGGTGGGCGCGATCAAAGAACGCTGTCGGAGGTTGAATATCACTCCGACCCGGCAAGATGCCGGGGGCACGTTGGAAACACGTTTCGCGTTGGCCTTTCAGATGGAGCATTTATCCTCCGCCGCATGTTGATCGTTCATGTGCAGGTGAAGGTGAAGCCGGAGTTCGTTGATGCCTTTCGTGCCGCAACCATCGAAAACGCGCGCAACAGCGTGAAGGAGCCGGGCATCGCGCGTTTCGATGTCGCTCAGCAACGCGATGACCCGACGCGCTTCGTGCTCGTGGAAATTTACCGCGGTGAGAATGCGCCGGCCGCGCACAAGGAGACGACGCACTACGCCAAGTGGCGCGACACCGTGGCGCCCATGATGGCTGAGCCGCGGACCAGCGTGAAATTCAATGCGTTGTTTCCTGGCACAAGCGGATGGTAACCCATTTCGAATTCGCGACCGCCGGTCGCATCATCTTCGGCGATGGCATGGTCCGGGAATTGTCCGCGGCCGCGAAGCTGTTTGGCTCCCGGGCGCTCGTCGTGTGCGGCAACAACGCAGCACGCGCCCGCCTTCCAGTTCAATTGCTCTCCGAAGCCGGAATCGAGGCCACCGTTTTCCCGATTGCGAATGAGCCGCAGATTTCGGACGTGCAGCAAGGCGCTCAAATCGCACGCAGCCAACATTGTGAAGTGATCGTTGGCTTTGGCGGTGGCAGCGCTCTTGATGCGGCGAAAGCCATCGCAGCCCTCGCAACGAACACGCGCGACGTATTTGATTACCTCGAAGTCATCGGCAAAGCACAGCCGCTCAACGTCCCTCCGCTGCCGATCATCGCGGTGCCCACGACAGCCGGCACCGGCTCGGAAGTCACACGCAACGCCGTGCTGTCGTCGAAGGAACACCGCGTCAAAGTGAGTTTGCGCAGCTCCGGCATGTTACCGCGCTTGGCGATTGTTGACCCTGAACTCACGCACGACTTGCCTCCTGCACTCACCGCCAGCACGGGCATGGATGCGCTCACGCAAGTCATCGAACCGTTCGTGTCCGCACGCACAAATCCGATGACTGACGCGCTCTGCCGTGAAGCGATTCCGTGCGCCGCACGTGCGTTGCCACGGGCATTTGCGAACGGCGGTGATCGTGACGCACGGCGCGACATGGCGCTCGCGAGCTTGTTCGGTGGACTCGCGCTGGCGAACGCCGGGTTGGGTGCCGTCCACGGATTTGCCGCGCCCATCGGTGGAATTTTTCCAGCGCCGCACGGCGCGGTCTGCGCATCGTTGCTCGCTGGCGTGATGGAAATGAACTGTCAGGTCGCGAAGAACACCGGCGCAGATGAAACATTGGCGCGCTACGACGAAGTGGCGCGCCTGTTGACCGTCCACGACACCGCGCGAGCGCAAGATGGCGTCAGGTTTGTGCGCGACCTCTGCGACTCTTTGCGTATTCCAAAGCTTCGCGAGCTCAACATTCAACGCAGTGATCTGCCGGAGATCGCAGAGAAGGCGGCCCTCGCGAGCAGCATGAAAGGGAACCCGGTCACCTTGAGCCGCGAGCAGTTGATCGAGATCCTGGAACGCGCCTGGTGAGCGGAAGTTTGAAACGAGAGAGCTCGCTGCGCGTCCGATGATTGCTTTGCGAATCATGCTGTTTCGAAATCTGAAAGCGACCGTGGGAGTCGCAGCCTTGTTGCTTGCTGGAACACGGTTCCTCGTCGCGGCGACCATCGAAACCATCGACGGCCAAAAGTTCGAAGGGACGCCGACGTTTGCGACCGATGGCAGGATTGCTTTCAAACGAACAAATGCCGAGGAACGCATTTTCACTTGGGATCAAGTGCGCGTCGCCAATTTCAAATCAGCCGCGCACCTGAAGCCGCTGCCCAGCGGATGGCGTGTCGAAGACATTGGAAAAGTCACGGGGAGTTCGAGTGACAACCACGGCGTGTTCACGTTCGGCGTGAATGGCGGCGAGTTGAAGGACAAGAAATATCAGCCGCTCCATTACGCGTTTCGTGTGGTGCGTGGCGAACCCGAGGTGGTGGCGCGCATCACGGACATGCGCGGACCAAAGCCAGCCGTGGGCGGAGTGATGTTGCGCGAGAACATGGAAGCGCCCGCCGGCTTTGGATTGCTCGGCGTGACCGGCGACAAACACCTCCGTTTCGAATGGCGCGAGGCGGGATGGAGCAATGTCAACGCGCAGGATCTCGGCGTGGTGAAGCTTCCGATCTGGCTCAAACTCGTCCGGCTCGAAAAGGAAAATGGGTTGTACGCATTTCGTTCGGCGGACGGCACGAACTGGACCCAGGTCGGGCGCGGCAAACTGAACTGCCCCAACTCGCCGTATCCCGAGAACAGCGATCACTGGACGTTGCGCGTCCACGCAGGGCTGGCAATCACCGCGCCCTCCCCCGGCGCTGAAGCTCGATTCGATGGCGACCGCGTGGCGATTTCGTGCCGCGGCTTTCTGGGAGAATATTTTTCCGAGAACAACTTCACGCAGCTCGCCTTTGCGCGGCCGGAAAAGAAGATCGAGTTCTGGTGGTCCGATCGCTCGCCCGCCCCCATGCTTGACCCGGAGAAGTTTTCTGTGCGCTGGCGCGCACGGATCGAGCCCAAGTATTCCGAGCCGTATCGCTTCTACAGCGACGTCGGAACCCGCTTGATCGTGAATGGCGCCGAGGTCGCGTGCGTTCGGTGGGAAGAATCCAGAAAAGATCGCGGACAGGAACTCCCGCTCGTCGCGGGCCGCAAGTACGACGTGCAGTTTGACTTCGCGAAGGCGGGAAGGGAATCGAAAGCGGCTCGGCTCGGCTGGAGCAGTCGCAGCCAATCGCGCGAGTGCATCCCTTCCACAGCAGCTTCGTACCTCTTCGGAACCAACACGCCGGCGGATGACTTCGAGAACACCACCAACGTGTTCATCCCGGCGGGTCTTTGGCTGCGCGACGGAAGCTTTCTCGCCGGGGAAATCACGGCGAGCGATCGCAGCGCGACCCAGGTTGCGTTTTCCGCTGGGAAGCCGATGACCGTGTTGAATCACCGCGTCGCGCGACTGGTGTTGCGTCCCACGCGCCGACCGATTCGTTTCGAATTGGTCGCGAACCGCACCGGAATGTTCCTGCAGAACGGCGATTTCCTGGAAAGCGAACTCGATGAACTGAACGACCGCACAGTGGTGATGAACTCGGTCCTGTTCGGACGGCGCAGCTATCAACGCGACAATGCCCAACCGCTCGCAGTGGTGTTGAACGATCTTGCGCCGGCAACGTCGCCGCTAAAAGTCACGATGACCGATGGCTCGACACTCAATGCGCGAACCGTCCGCAGCGATGGCAATGCGGTTCTCGTGCAGGAAATTTCCGTCGGCGAATTGCGCGTGCCCGCCGCGCAGTTGCTGGAGATTCGGAATACCGCTGTCGCTCAGCAGGCGCCGCGGAGGTAAGAAAAATCCATCTTCTGACTTAGTTGCCTTCGGGAACGGTACCCGAAAACGTCGGGCTCGACGGCACGGCAAAATTCTCGAACGCATCGGGATGTGCCGGATCGAAAGACTTCACGTCATCGACCAAAAACTTCGCGAGATCATTTTTCACTGAAGCGATCCCGGCGGCCACGCACTTCGCGAGTTCGTAGCTGCCGTAGTTGTTGTGATGAGTGCCGTCCTGAAACGCGCGTCCGAGATTTGGGCCCAGCGCCTGATAGAGCTTTACGCTCATCGCATTCAGGTCGATGAGCACCACGTTCTCGTCCTTCGCCACCGCTCGCACCGTGTCGGGGTAACCCGCCAGTGTCGGTCCGTTCACGCCCGCTTTGCGTTCCATCGATGTAATGAGCAGTGGCGTCCCGCCTTTGGCGCGCGTCTCCGCGATGAGTCGTTGCAAGTTCTGCTTGTACGTCTTTAGCGCGTCCGTGGCGCGGTCCTTCATGTCGTTGTGTCCAAACTGAATCAGCAGCCAGTCGCCCGGTTTCATCACACTGAAAATCTTTTCGAACCGACGCGCGCCCAGTGAGCTTTTGATCGACTCGCCGGACTGCGCGTAGTTGGCCACCGCCACGCCGGGCTTGAAGAAGCGCGGCAGCATCTGGCCCCAACTGTTCCAAGGTTCCACTGACTGATCACACACCGTCGAATCGCCGGCGAGAAATACGGTCTGCACTGATGCAGGCATGATCTCCACAGTGCGCACGCATGGCCGCCACCCGTTGAATTCCAGTGTGAGCTTGTCATCCCACGTGACCATCTCAGTTTGCTTCTCGCGATCCTTCAATCGCACTGCGCTGCCGATGCTGATGCGCGGAGTGCGGAGGTTCACGATGATTTCGTGCGTCGCGATTTCGCCATTGACCGTCCGCATGTTCTCCAGCATCAGCCGTCGCGCCTCGGCTTTCACGGTTGTCGCGGACTCGCCCGCATCGTCGCCGAGGGAAAGGCGGATCCTAAAATTCCCTTCCGGCAGTTTCACGGAGAAGAAGAACGGCTTATCGCACGCAGCAAAGTTTTTTTGCGTATCGATGTTGGCGCCTGACTCAAAACCGAAGCCATTTTTAGAATCGTACATTTTGGTGGAACGCACTTGTGTGAAGCTCGCCAATGGTTCCGTGCCGAAGCTGAATCTGAAAACGTTCGTCTCGGCCGCAAGGCTCACCATTGCGACCTTCAGCCATGCAGCCATAAAAATTCTCGTCTTCATCGAGTCGAAGACGGAACTGGCGCGCGCGAGGAAACAATCTTCAGCGAGAAACATGTTCGACCCTCCGATTGACGTATATTCCGCCTCGCAAACAGCGCCGACCAAAGCCATATTCACCTCGTGTTCATCGGGGGCTTCCAACAATCACGCCGCGAATTCCTGGTTCGCGCGGGTGCGGGTTTTGGAGCCGTGGCGTTCAATGCTCTGACGCTGCTGAACGCTCGCGCCGAGCACGCGAAAATTCGCAAGCTCGATCCTCTGAATCCCTTCTCGCCGCGCGAGCCGGATTTCAAACCCACGGCGAAGTCGGTCATCTTCCTCTTCATGGTGGGCGGGCCGTCGCAGGTGGACACGTTTGATTACAAGCCCGAGTTGCAGAAGCTCGGCGGCAAACCGGTGCCGGAGTCGCTGAAGAAAGCCGTCGAGGCGACGAAGTTCGCGAATGTCTTTCACGGTTGCAAAGACGAGTTGCTCGCGAGTCCTTACAAGTTTTCGCAACACGGCGCGTCGGGAATGTGGGTGAGCGAACTCTATCCAAAAATCGCCGAGCACGTGGACGATCTGTGTTTCATCCACTCGCTTCAGGCCGACTCGAACAATCACGCGCCGGCGAGCTATCAGCTTCACACGGGCGACATCCGGCCAGGCAAAGCGAGTCTTGGCTCGTGGGTGACGTACGGGCTTGGCACTGAAAATCAGAATTTGCCGGGATACGTGACGCTGTTCGATGCCGGTCCGCTCGGTGGCGCGGCGAATTACGCCAACGGATTTCTTCCCGCCGCATTTCAGCCGACACGCTTGCGTGATCAAGGAACGCCCGTGCTCGACCTGTTGCCGCCGGATGAGTTCGCGCCCGGCCAGCGCGCATCGCTTGATCTCATCAAGACGTTGAACCTCAAGCATCGCGCGTCGCGGCCCGGGATCACGGAACTGGATGCGCGCATCGCGAGCTACGAACTCGCGTATCGAATGCAATCGGCGGCACTCGAAGTGGGTGATTTGGAAAAGGAACCGCAGAAGTTGCGCGAGGGTTACGGCTTCGAGCACAAAGACAAGCGCACGCAGAATTTCGGACGCAAATGCCTGCTCGCGCGCCGCCTCGTCGAACGCGGCGTTCGCTTCGTCCAGCTCTACGACATGCCGGACAAGGACGGCTGGGACGCGCACGCGAAGTTGACGGACAATCACACGCCGCGCGCACGCTGGACCGATCAGCCGATCGCGGCACTGCTGACTGATTTGAAACAGCGCGGCCTGCTTAAGGACACGCTCGTGATCTGGGCGAGCGAGTTTGGTCGCACGCCGATGATGCAGGGCGACAACGGTCGTCAGCACAACGCCGCGGGCTTCACCGTTTGGATGGCAGGCGGTGGCGTGAAGCCGGGCGTTCGCATCGGCGCCACCGATGAACTCGGCATTTTAGCCGTCAAAGATCCGCATCCATTCAAAGATTTGCACGCGACGATTCTCCGCGCGCTCGGCCTCGATAACGAAGAATTGGGTTTCGAGGTCAGCGGTCGCACCGAGCGGATCACGGGTGTTGCCGGAACTGCGAAGGTCATTCCGGGTGTTCTCGCTTAATCCCATGCGCGCTGAAAGGGCGTTACGCGACAATCTCCTCGGTTTGGAGTCGCTTGCGAAGCAACTCGGCGCGGCCCGCAATTGACACCTCGGTTTCTCACCGCAACATCTCGCGCATGAACCGCATTCTCGTTCTCTACGATTCCAAATCCGGCAACGTCGCGAAGATGGCACAGCTTATCGCTGAGGGAGCGCGCATGATTCCTGAAACGGAGGTGCGCGTCCGATCCATTGAGGAAGCCGCTGCCGCCGATGTTCTCTGGTGCGATGGCATCGCCGTGGGCAGTCCCACCAACATGGGAATCCTCTCGTGGAAGATGAAAAAATTCTGGGACGAGACAATGAACGAGCACTGGATGGAAGTGGACGGAAAGATCGCGTGCGCGTTCAGCAGCGCGGGCGGTTGGGGCGGCGGTATGGAACTCGCCTGCCAGTCCATTCTCACGGTGCTGATGAATTTCGGATTCCTCGTCTTCGGAGTCACTGATTATGCGGGCAAAAAAATGACGCTGCACTACGGAGCTGTGGCCGCAAAGGAGCCGCGCGAAGAGGAAACGCAATCAGCGTGTCGGATCCTTGGCCAGCGCCTTGCGGAGTGGACGGCAGTGTTCGTTCACGGGCGCAAGGATCAGCATCCTGCGAACAAGATGTCGCAGCGGATGGTGCCGGGTTGAAGCGCGAGCGGTCTTCGACACGCGGCACGCTAGTGCCGAAAATGCCTTGTGCCGGTGAAGACCATGGCCACGCCGCGTTCATCAGCGGCCTTGATCACTTCCTCGTCGCGCATCGAACCGCCCGGTTGAATCGCCGCAGTGGCCCCGGCCTCGGCTGCGGCGATCAATCCGTCGGGAAACGGAAAGAACGCATCGCTGCAAACGACGCTGCCCTTCAGCGACAGCTTCGCCTCGCCGGTTTTCCACACAGCGATGCGGCTTGAATCCACCCGGCTCATTTGGCCGGCGCCGATGCCGAGCGTGCGATCCGCGCCTGCATAAACGATCGCGTTCGATTTCACATGCTTCACCACGTGCCAGCCGAAGAGCATCGCGCTCCATTCAGCGTCGCTGGGCGCGCGCTTCGTCACGACCTTGCAGTTCCCGCGCAGTGTGACCTTGAGGTCGCGTTGCTGAAGCAGAAATGAATCAGCGCCCACGCTGCGGATATCCACGCCGGTGGCCTCCGGCGCTTTTGTGATTTGAAGCAGGCGAAGATTTTTCTTCTTCATCAGCACGACGAGAGCGTCGGCGGTGAACTCCGGCGCGACGATCACTTCAGAAAAAATTTCAGAAATGGCTTCCGCGCACGCTCCATCGAGCGGTCGGTTCACCGCGATGATTCCGCCGAACGGTGCCTGTCGATCCGTGGCAAATGCCTTGTCCCACGCCTCGCGTAAGTCCGCACCCTGCCCCACGCCGCAGGGATTCGTGTGTTTGAGGATCGCGAGCGTTGGTGCATCACTATGAAACTCGTGGATCAACGCCGCCGCCGCAGTGAGGTCGAGGATGTTGTTATACGAAAGTTCCTTGCCGTGCAGTTGTTTGAAGTACTCGTGAAACTTTCCATAAAGCGCCGCCTGCTGGTGCGGGTTCTCGCCGTAGCGCAATGTTTGAGCGAGCGATGCATTGACGCAGAGTGACTTGGGCAGCGCATTGTCGGACGCGGACGAAAACTCCTTGTTCAAATGCGCGGCAATCGCGCCATCGTAGGCCGCGGTGCGCGCGAATACTTTCGCCGCGAGACTGCGGCGCGTCTCGATCGTAGTCTCCCCGCTCGATTTGATTTGCTCCGCCACCACCGTGTAGTCCGCCGGATCGACAATCACCGTCACGCTCTCGTGATTCTTCGCGGCGCTGCGCAACATCGACGGCCCGCCAATGTCGATGTTCTCGATCGCTTCATGCAGGGCCACGTTGGGCTTCGCGACGGTTTGTTCAAATGGGTAGAGGTTGACGACCACGAGATCGATCGCGCTGATGTTGTGCTCGCGCGCCGCAGCCTCGTGCGTCGCGTTGCCGCGAATGTAAAGCAGCCCGCCGTGAATCTTCGGATGCAGCGTCTTCACGCGCCCATCCATCATTTCGGGAAAGCCCGTGTACGCGCTGATGTCCTTCACGGGCAGCCCTGCATCGCGAATCGCTTTCGCAGTGCCACCCGTCGAAATCAGTTCAACTCCCGCGTTGACCAACGTTTGAGCGAAAGGAATCAAACCCGACTTGTCAGAAACAGAGAGCAGTGCGCGCTGAATTTTTGCCATAAAGCGGCGGCTAAGCTCGCAAATGCGCCAGTGCAGTCAAAAGAATTCAGCGCCGCCGGCCAATCCCAGAAGGCATTTATCCCGGAATTCCGTTGTTGCGCAGCACCTAGTTTATCGTCATAAGAGGACATCACTCGTATGACAAAAGTATGACAAAATCCAATGATTCATTAAGACAGTTTGTAGAATTGCGAGCGTCTCTCGATCGCGAACGCACTGAATTGCAGCAGCGTCTGCAGCAAGTCGAGTCAGCACTCAGTGGCACGCCCGCCGCACCGCGACCCGCGGCAGCAAAGGTTGCCGCCGCGCCCGCTCGTGCGCCGCAAGCGGTTCGTCCGGCCGCTGCTCCGAAAAAGGCGAGCCCGGCCAAACCTGCGAAGAAGACCGCCCCGGTCGCCAAGAGTAGCCACAAATCCCTCGGCATGCGCGAAACGATCGCGAAGCTCGTGGCGAAGAGCCCGCTGCGCATCGGCGACATCGTCAATGGAATGCAGCGCTCCGGATATGTGTTCAAGAGTTCGAATCCGACGAACTCCGTGGGCGCTTATCTTTACGGCGCCGAGGGCAAGAAGTGCTTCGTTCGCAATGACGGGAAGTTTTCTCTCAAACCCGGTGCAAAACTGTAAGCTTTAGTTGCGTGCGCGGGGCGATGGCGTAACTTTCGCCCCGCGCCGCGTTTTCAATTGCCATGCGCCGCAGACGCGGCTAGTTACTGCGGCGCAAGCGGGAGAGATGGCTGAGTGGCCGAAAGCGGCGGTTTGCTAAACCACGAAGGCCAGGTGCCACTTCCTCCACCAAAATCACGAATTCAACCCGTCGCCCCTGTTTGCAGGGGTTTGATGGGTTGTTTTTCTTTCCCCGCTGCCCTCGGACGAACTGACGAAACGGGGTTCAACATGGCATAAAGTGGCATGTAGGGTTTCAACACGGCGTTCAACAAATGCACGGAATCGTTCTTCGCGGATCATTCATCAGAGCCATTTTTCGTCAAGAATCTCGAAAATGTTCAGGGTGACGAGCGGGATGTGATTTTTATCTCCGTGGGTTACGGCAAGGACGAGAACGGTTACATGGCCATTAATTTTGGCCCTCTGAACGTCGAAGGCGGCGAGCGGCGGCTCAACGTCTTGATCTCACGCGCCAAGCGAAGGTGTGAAGTGTTTTCCTCAATCACCGCAGACGATATTGATCTTGAGCGTGCTCCTCGCAGGGGAGTGGCTTCGTTCAAAGCTTTTCTCTCGTTTGCCCAGACCGGACGCATGTCGGTAGCGCAAAACTCGGGTCGAGACGAGGACTCTCCGTTTGAAGAGGCGGTTCGTCGCGCCCTGGAATCGCTTGGCTACGAAGTGCATGCTCAGGTTGGCATCGCTGGATTCTTCATCGATCTGGCGGTTTTGGATCGTCAGAAAGAAGGTCGATACCTCTTGGAAATCGAGTGTGACGGTGCGGCTTACCATTCGTCACGTTCAACTCGGGACCGAGACCGGCTGCGTCAGGCTGTTCTTGAAGCACACGGTTGGCACATGCATCGCATCTGGAGCACGGATTGGTTTCAGCGTCCAGCCGATGAGCTACGCAAGGCTGAGGAAGCAATCAAGCGCGCCAAAGTGATTTTGGAGGAGGAGAACGAGCAACAGACACCGAAAGTCAGCCTAACGATCACCAATAAACCGGAAGATGTGGTCGAACGGGAATCCGTGCTTCATCTCAGCAATTCTGGGCTCAACACGTTGGCCACTCCTTACAAGGAAGCGAAGTTCGACGTTCCACGCCGAACTGAACCACATGAGCTGCCGACCAAGGAGCTTTCGGACATCCTGCTCAAGATTGTTCAACAAGAAGGGCCGATCCACGAGGACGAGATTGTTAACCGGGCACGGGATCTTTGGGGCTTTGCCCGGGCAGGCGGGCGTATCCAGGACGCTGTCGCCAAAGGAGTGCGCTCATTGCTCGTCACCAAACGATGCACAAGGGAAGAAGGCTTTCTCGGTATCCCAGAGGCAGCGATTCCAATTCGAACACGAGAGGCAGTCAGCTCATCTAGCTTGCGAAAGCCGGAGATGCTCCCGCCTGCTGAAATTCGAGCGGCGATCCTCGCTGTGATTGATGTCGGACACGGAGCCACCCAAGATGAAATCCCTGTCGCCGTGGCTCGTCTCTTTGGGTTCAAGAACACGAGTCATCAATTTCGCTCGGTGATCGAATCGCAAATTGGCAAGCTGCTCCGACAAGGCATCCTTGTCGAAGCGAACGGGATGCTGAATCGCGAAGGACGGCAGGATCGAGATTCAGAGCGATAAGCGCGAGATGTCGCAAGGATTCTGACGAACGCCGGATTCACTCCGGTGTTTGGGGTGAAACCGTCTGATCACAACGAAAAAGCCCCACAGGATTTCTCCCGTGAGGCTTCTTCGACCAGTTGAAAGACTACTTCATCCCCGCCTTCTTCTTTGCCCAATAGGCCCGGACTGCTTCAGCAACCTTCTTACGCGCTGCGGGACTCATGGTGCGCTTGGCCTTGGCAGGTTTGGCGACAGCACCGGCCTTTGCAGCAGGAGCAGAACTGCCACCAGCGGGCGAGAACTTTCCATTCGCACGCTTGAAGTGCCTCTTGCCTTCTGGGCCGTAGAGATACGATCCCACCGACTTGATCGGATCGGCACTTTGGAAAACATGTCCAGCCTTCTTCACGGCAATAACGATCTCCCGGACGCTCAGAGGCTGCATGCTCGTCGCCTCGGTCATTCGTTGGCGAAGTGTCATGACATTGCCACCACTGCCAGCCGGACGGCCAACAGCCGCTTTAGGCGGAGCAGAAGGAGCGGCAGCTTTAACCGGAGCAGGAAGAACGGTGGCCTTAACAGGAGCGGAACGAACCGGCGCCGCGACAGGGCTGCTTCCCTGCACCAGGCCTAACGCAGCGTCGATCGCGGCGAGCCGTTGGTGGAGTTGCTGACATTCCTGCTCCAGCTGCTTCCTTAGCGAGAGCATCTCTTGGATAATGTTACGATTAGTTGCCATAAAGTTGCAGAACATTACGGACGACTCGCCTAATGGCAAGTTTTGGTTCGCCGGCAACTATCCTAATTAGTGCCTGCCAAGAAACGTCACACGAGCCTGTCTCTGTTGGGTTTTGTGCATGTGAGTCCGCGCGAATGTTGAGGATATTTCTGAACGATGGCTGATTTTGGCAACCTTTGGCAACCTCCATCGGCTGTGGGTTAGACAGAAAAGATTCTCCCAATACTCGATGCCGGCGGCCACTCCAGTTAAGTCTTCACCGGTTCCCCGAAGCCAAACACGGGTGCCAATCTTTGAACCAGCCAGACCGCAGCATTCTCGCAGGCCGGACGAAGTTTCTTCTCCGCCCGGCATACACTCGGGCAATGTGGACCGCACTCCTGCCCTTGATGAACCCCATGACCTGCGATACCGCATACTTGGGCTGCACCGTATCCGTCCGGCCAAACCAGCTAGGCGGAAGGTGGGGATTGCGGCAGCGTTGGAGGCGTGAAATGTAAGCGCTCGCGCCTGGCTGAAGTTCAAATCCAATCCGCGTCCTATGCTCCCGCGTCAGGGCGGGCTGGCGG
>JBBRBM010000072.1:0-26541 GCA_038205745.1 Verrucomicrobiota bacterium
GTGTTGGGCGCTTGCACCAGACGGCGGAGTTCGACGCGTTGTGCGGGCGACAGGACCAGCGGTAGTTTGGGTCGAGCCATGCCAGAAGCTTGGCACACCCCCTCTTACTTAGTAAAGTCTTTTATGAGACACTACACTAGCACCGCTCGGGTGGAAGGCGCGGAGTGGTTCTTCGAGGACGTGGTCACCCACGACCTGCATCTCAAAAAGCAGAAGCTCTGGGCGCGGCAACTGAACATCGAGAATCAGGGCACGCACCTCATCAATGACGGCGGCGACCTGTGGATACTTGGCTACAAGACCGAGCGCGGCGGCACCTTGCTCGACACGCGCGGCGGCGGACGCAGCGAAGTGCTCGGCGGTTTCAGCTACACCACCACGGCGGGAAAACTCGCGCCGATGTTAGTGAACGAGGGCTCGTCGGTGTGGGCGTTCTGCAGCGAAGTCTGCTTCAACGGCGACCCATTCGCCGTGCGCATCCAGGAGACACGCGGCACGGAGACGAAAACCATCGGCAAGAACGACGGACACACCGTGCCCTACAGTGGCCGGATAAAGTAAACACCATGTTGCCAAGAAGCACATTCGCTTCATCGCCACTCTCGGCACGCTGCTCTTTGCGCTCCTCTGCGTTCTTGGCGGCCACGCCCGCGCGACGCAGTTCATGTCTGCTGGCGACGACGCGCTGGTGGACGCCTTTCTCCACGGCTGCCGCGTGGAAAAATGGAGCGCTGTCCTCCTCCCGCCTCACACTTCAGGGTGATGTGATGCGGTGCGTTTTGTCTGAATTCCCGTTCGGCGGCTTCTTACCTGAAACGCATGACTGACGAGCACACCCTGCTGCGCGAATTCACGGAGCGCCGTTCCGAGGCGGCCTTCCGCGACCTTGTCGCGCTCCAGCACGCCGCGAATGCGGCGACCTCGGCACCCTCTTCTCGAACGACGGCGGCGAGACGACGCAAAGTCGCGCGTATCTTTCCGACCACAGCCCCGGCGCGAGCATCACCGCCGCCGTGCCGAACGAAGTCGAGATTCGCGCTGTTGAGTGGGGCGAGTGGGTGTTGGAATGACGCCGGACGAAATTTTATGAACATGAGAAGCATCACATCAATGGCGCTGGGCGCGGCCGTTCACTTGATTGTCTCCGGCGCGACTGCCGCCGACTTGCCCGCCGCGTGGCCGGTTGATGCCAAGTTGAACAACGCGTGGCCCGCCGAATGGGAGCGCGAATACCAGCAGCGCGCCCGGCATGTGCTCGACGTTTGGAAAACGAAGAAGCCCGGCGGCACGACCTACGGCGAGAGCGAGAAGGCGCTGTATCCATCCGCGATGTTCGCCTTCCTCAACGGCCAGACCAACGCCGCGCTCAAGACGCTTCAGGAGGAAGACAATCAGGCGAAGTCCGACCACGCGCACACGCTCGGCCTCGATTTCTACTGGTGCTTCACGCTCAAGGGGCAGGTGCGGAAATACTTTTACTTCGGGCGCTCGCTCGACCCCGCCTACAAGCAACGCATGTTCGACGCGGCGAAGATCTGGACGGAGCAGGATCCGTTGCGCCGCGAACATCCGCGCTACGGCAAGGGCGACCCGAAGCAGGGCGCGTGGGGGCCGGACAACAAAGGCTCGTGGGTGGACGTGCGCAACACGGACAATCTGCGCGCCATGCGTGACACGAGCGTTTATCTCTTCGCCGAGGAGACGGGCAACGAAGCGACCCGCGTGCTCTACAAACGCAAGCTCACCGAATACGTGCAGACGCTTTACCACATCGGCATGAGCGAATGGGACTCGCCGAATTATCACGGCCACACGATGGCGCCGTATCTGAACCTCTACGACTTCGCGCGCGACCCCGAGGTGAAGATGCTGGGGAAGGCCGCGCTCGACTGGCTGGGCGCGGCGGGCGCGCTCAAGTACCGCCACGGCGCGATGGGCGGGCCGAACTTGCGCGACTACGGCGGGCACGCGGTCTTCGCGCAGGGCGCGTCGCATGTGCTCTGGCTTTATTTCGGCGGCACCCCGCAGCCCGATCCTGACCCGGAGCGCGACCTCGTGCATCACCTCACGAGCAGCTACCGCCCGCCGCGCGCGGTGGTGGAACTGGCCCGGAAAAATTTCGCGACGCCGGTGGAACTGCTCGCGACGCATCCGCCGTACCAGAACTGGAAACCGGGCGACGCCAGCGCGCCGGAATTTTTCGAGACGCAGTTCATCGGCGAAACTTTTCAACTCGGCACCTGCGCGAGCGCGGGCACCGGCGGGTTGTGGAACGTCAACGCCTTCACGCTCGTCGCGGACAACACTTCACGCGGGGCGGATTTCTTTTACGCCAACAGCGAAAGCGCCGTGGGCCATTCGTGGAAACGCGCGGGCGACCAAGTCGCGCAGTTCCGCCATCTCGCGCTCTGGCTGCGACCGGCGAGACCAGAGAAGGCGTTTCAGTTTCAACTTCCGCGCACGACGAAAACGGAGTTCACCAACGGCGTGTGGTTCGTCGCGCTGGAAAAAACGTGGCTCGCGCTGCGCCCCATCGCCTTGACCGACCCGCGGGAAAAGCCGTGGGCTGAACTGGCTGAACCACCGAAAGGCAACGAGAAGAAACTCAAGCTCCCGCGCGGCGCGGACACCGAACGCATCTTCGCCGCGACCACGACCGGCGGGAGCTACGCGGGCTTCGCGCTGGAAGTGGGCGAAGCGCCGCGCGGGTCGTTCGAGGAATTCAAACGCGCGACGCTGGCGAAGTCGCGACTCGATGCGGCGCAGCTCGCGCAGGGCATCGTCACGCTCACCGCCAGCGACGGCGCGACCCTCAAGCTGACGCATAACGCGCAGAGCGAACTGCCCATCATCGACCGCAACGGCGCGGCGGTGGACTGGTTGAAGTGGCGCGCGGGCTACGCGGCGGGGTCCATCGGCGAAGCGCCCATGCGTCAGGACTGGCTCGGCGGTGAACTGCGCGTGCAGGCCGGCGGCTGGACTTTCACCTCGCGCGTCGCGGCGGACGGACGGTTGACCTTCCACGAGTCGCGCCGCTGAATCAGCGGGATTGTGAACCGCACCAAAACAAACCTCGGACTGCTCGGCTGGCTGCTCGCGTCTTTTGCGGCGGCGGCGCTGGGCGGATTCTTCATCCCGGGCGAATGGTATGCGTCGCTGCAAAAGCCGTCGTGGAATCCGCCCGGCTGGATCTTCGGGCCGGTGTGGACGGCGCTCTACACGACGATGGCCGTGGCCGCGTGGCTGTTGGTGCCTTACCTCGCATGGGTCAGCTTTGCCGCCGTGCTGAACTTCACGTTGTGGCGGTTGAACCGCTGACTTTAACATGACCCAATGAAATCCATCATCTGCCTCTTTGCGTTCTCCGCGTTCTTTTGCAGTCAGCTCGCCGCCGCAGAGCCGGAGCGAAGCGGAGACAGCCGCAGGCAAAAACCGAACATCCTCATCATCGTCAGCGACGACCAGGGCTATGTGGACGCCGGGTTTCAGGGCGGGAAGGATGTGCCGACGCCGCATCTGGACAAGCTCGCCGTGTCCGGCGTGCGCTGCACGAGCGGCTACGTCACGTATCCCGTCTGCTCGCCGTCGCGCGCGGGACTGCTCACGGGGCGGTATCAGGCGCGCTTCGGTCACGAGAACAATCCGGTCTATGACCCGCTCGACGCGAACGAAGGGCTGCCGCTGACGGAAAAGCTGCTGCCGGAATTCTTGAAACCGGCGGGCTACACGACCGCGTGGATGGGCAAATGGCATCTCGGTTCCTCGCCCGCGCATGTGCCGTGGAATCGCGGGTTCGATGAAACGTATGGCTTCATCGGCGGCGGGCATCGCTACACGGGTTGGCAGCCGAATGGCCGTCAATACACGCTGCCGCTCACGCGCAACGGCGCGGAGACGAAGGACATGCCCCAGCACCTGACGACCGCGCTGGGCGACGAGGCCGCCGCTCATCGATATGGATGCGGCGGCGAATGCGAAGGTGAAAAACACTTCCACGTATAGAACGTCGATTCATCTGTCCATGGCGTTTGCTCTTCCATCCGTTTTTCGCTGCTGTTGGTGGTCGGCGGCATTGCTGTTGTTCGCAATCGCCGAGACTTCGCAGGCAGGAGACTGGGTGCGTCCCGGGATGAACACGAATCAGCCGGTCTGGGGACTTCGTGGCGGTCTTCAGTTCGCCATTCCTCCCGGTGGCTTTACTTGGGGCGATAACGGACCTCGTGGCTTGATTCGCATCGGCTATCCTATGCTGCCTCAAGGGCGCTACGACCTCATCAACTTCATCGCCATAGAACCTGTGGTGGGCAGGGCGCGGGGCTTGAGCGAATTGGAGAAGAGCAGCCTGGATGGCCGTCAGGGAAAAATGTTTTGGATCGGCCCTTCGTTCCCCACCAATCGCGAGCCGGCGGCCATCAGTTCCGGAGATATTTCCTCGCCTGCGCCTGGCGTTGAGCAACTCAACGTTTCGCTGCGAGTCGAGAAGTTCGACAATGGAGCGCACGTCCGGCTCGTCTTGAGCCAGCGCAGCGATGCGCCGGATGAATTGCGGCTGTCGGTGTATGCCGAGCCTGACAGCGCGCCGATGAAGTCGTGCATCCTCACCGCCACCATGGGAAACAAAGCCCGCGCGCGCCTGCTTTGGTTGAAGGACGGCGACATCTCGAGCGCAAAAGTTTTTGGCGCCTACCAGGGGCCGGATTTCACGCCGCACGCTTTCTTTCCGCTCACACGTTTGTCCCGCAATGCGCGCGGTGATGTGCTCGTCGCCATCACGACGGACGAAGCAAATCCGGCGGAAGCAACCGGTCTCTCTCGCTTCTGGCAGTATCAGGGCGAGAGCGTCACGCAATACTGGCGCAAGCCCGCCGCAGGGATCGACGAATCCCTGCGCTGCGCCGTGAACGCGCGCTTCAAGTATTGGATGTCCTCGACTCCCATTCCCGGCGGACTGGCGTATGAGAACTTCGAATTGGTCGAGAATTTCAAAGATGGCCAGGAGTTTATTTTTGGCGTGACGCGCCGCCCTCCGGCTGAGTTGCTGGAGCAATCAAGTCCCACAAATAGAAAATGAAGAGACATTGCCGCATCGCCCCAGTCGAATCTTGCCGCAGACAATGGGACAATATTTCATCCCACGGTCGCGTGACCGCCTCCGACGCGTTCGACCACGCCACCGGCGAAATCGCCGGCGGCAGCAAACTCGGCTTGGACGCGACGAAGAAACGCCCCGGCGAAGGTTTCAAACGCCGCTGGCCGCCGCTCACCAAGATGGATGCCACAGTGCGGGAGAAAATTGACCAACTGTTCAATCGCTAATGAACGGCACAGAACCAATTCTCTCCGTCGCATTCTTCCGAACGGCTTCCAGCAACGAACCCGTACGTGAATGGCTGAAATCCCTGCCGCGCGAAGAACGCCGCGACATCGGTGAAGAGATCAAGACCGTGCAATTCGGCTGGCCACTCGGAAGGCCGCTGGTTCGGAAGCTCGACACAATCCGGTCCCCCCGATTCATGAAGTGGTACATCGCCCCCGGATACTCGACTCTCAGTTTGCGCGCCATGCCGCCAGAGTGATCACCGCCCACCTCATGGGTCGATATCCAGAACCTTTTTAACCGCGGGAGTGGCGGCGAAACGGAGTTCCATTCCGAAGCGCCCTGTCTGAAAAGACGGCGCGGCGATTTGAGTCTGACGACCCACTCTTTTGGCCATCTCCGCGTCTCCCGGATTTTTCGGCTCACCGTTGGCATCGTTTTCAGAATAATTTCAAAAAAATCCACTCTCCAGTTTTCTTCGTGAGAAACGCGGGCCAATGGGTGACCCCTTTTAGGCGAGCCGCTCCGCGACTGGAGCCTCTTCAACGCAGTGACGGGCCTGGCGCTCACCGCCGCCGCGGACGTTTTCCTGGTGAAGTACGGCGCGGCCAGTCCAGCGGACGTGTCGCTGCTCGCGAGTGTGAACAAGCCCGCTCCGCCTGAGGGCGATACGGTGACGTTCACGGTGACCGTGACGAATCGCGGTCCGAGTTCCGCGGGACAAGTGCACGTGACGAGCGTGGCGCCTTGGGGCTTGAGCGGGACCACGTTCACTCCGAGCCGCGGCACCTACAACGCGGGCAGCGGACTGTGGGACGTGGGCATTCTGACGAACAACACCGCTGCCACGCTCACAGTCAGCGCGACCGCCGCGCAATCCAGCCCGATTACTCTTACGGCAAGACTCACGCACACAGACCGCGCGGACACGAACATCACGAACAACAACGCGAGCGCGACCACGGACCCGACGTTGCCGCCGGGCAGTTCGCTCGTGGTGACGAACACGCAGAGCAGCGGCATCGGTTCCCTGCGTAACGCGATGGAGTTCGCCAACAGCAAACCGAACAGCGGCGGGCCGGACGTGATCACGTTCGCCATTCCCGTCACTGACCCGGGCCGCGACTCAAACGGTGTGTGCATGATTCGTCCCGCGTTCCCGTTCGCGCCACTCACCGAGCCGGTCATCGTCGATGGCCTCACGCAGTCCGGCGCGAGCAACGTCAGTTGGCCGCCCGTCCTCAAAATCGTCATCGCGCCGAGCAACTCGATCTCCGGCGCGAGCGGCATTCACATTTCCGGCGGCACCAGCACGGTGCGCGGACTGGTCATCCAGCGATTCCTGCGCGGCTTTTTTGACAGCGTGACCCTCCGGTCAACAGGCGGGGGAGGGATTCAAATTGACGGTCCGGGCGGAAACGTCATTACGTGCAATTTCCTCGGCACGGATCACACCGGCACGAACGGAGGCTTCGCTCGCGAAAACGATTACGGTTTGCTCATTGTGAATTCTCCGAACAATCGCGTCGGCGGAACCAACGTTCTCGATCGGAATCTGTTTGCGAACAACGACGATGCCGGCGTGCGCATCGAAGGCACGGGCGCGACGAACAATGCGGTGCTCGGCAATTTCATCGGCACCACGGTGACCGGGCGCACCGCCCTGGAGAACGGCATTGGCGTCGAGATTGTGGATGCGCCGCGAAACCTCATCGGCGGGGGAGATCACGATGCCGGCGTGTGCAACAACGGCTGCAATCTGATTTCAGGCAACGATGATGAAGGCATCAGCGTGGACGGACCGCTCGCGGTCGGGCAACGGATTCTGGGGAACTTCATCGGGGTTTCAATCACCGGCACGAACGCGCTGCCGAACGAGGATTATGGAATCGTGATCGACGAGGCCGCGGGCGGGCAGATCATCGGCGGCGCCACTGATCCGGGCGTGTGCAGCAAAGGCTGCAACGTCATTTCTGGAAATCAGTACAGCGGCATTGACCTCGACGACAGCGCCGCCGCCGCCACCATTCAGGGCAACTTCATCGGCGTGGATGTGACCGGCATGCGCGCTCTGCCCAACCAACGCTCCGGCATCGATTTGGAAAGCGATGGCAACATCGTGGGCGGAGCGTCGCCCACTTTGCGCAACGTCATTTCCGGAAATGCGGAGGAGGGCCTCGACTTCTTCGCCTCCGACAACAACATCATTCAAGGCAACTTCATCGGAGTGGCGATCGACGGCACTTCGCCGCTGGGCAACGGCGATGACGGCATTGACTTGACGGGGGGAAACAGCTTGTTCGGCGGCACGAACGTCGCGGAGCGGAACATCATTGCGTTCAACGGGCGAAACGGAATTGGACATAACCTTCTCATCGGCGGAACGAACGCGAGCAATCGCTACGTGGGGAATCTCATTTACTCGAACGCCCAGATGGGTATCGACCTGGGGTTGGACAGTTTCACCGGGAACGATGTGGACGACAGTGATACTGGCGGGGCGAACAACCAGCAAAATTATCCGGTGCTGAGCACCATTCCCACCATCACGTCCGCGGGTTCAGCGACGGTCAGCGGCACATTGCAGAGCACGCCCTCTACCGGCTTTCGCCTCGAATTCTTTGCGAATGCCGCGTGCGACCAGACGAAGTTCGGCGAAGGACAGATGTTCCTCGGTGCGATTCAAGTGACGACCAGCGGCGGCGGTCTGGCGACTTTCAATCAGACGTTCTCTGTGACCGGCTTGCTGGCCGGTTGGTTTGTGACGGCGACGGCAACGGGTCCAGACGGCACGAGCGAGTTTTCGCAGTGCGCGGATTTCCCCAGCCGGAATATGGTGACCACGACCGCCGACAGTGGCGCGGGTTCGCTGCGCGAGGCGCTCGCGTTCGCGAAAATCAATCCAGGCTTGGACACAATCATCTTTAACATTCCACCCGGCGATCCGGGCCGCGACCCGGTGAGTGGGGTCTGCACGCTTCGCCCGGTGACAGCATTTGCCACAATCGATCACCCGGTGATCATTGATGGTCTCACGCAGCCCGGCGCACGGTGCGACACATGGCCGCCCGCATTGAAGATCGAATTGGATGGAAGTCTCGCGCCCCAGCAGGCCAATGGACTCACGTTCCAAGGGGCCGGCCACACTGTCCGCGGGCTGGTGATCAATCGCTTTGCGAACGGTCTTGTGTTCAGCGGGAGCAACAGCATCGTTCAGTGCAATTTCCTCGGCACCGATCCGACGGGGACGATCCGCCGCGGGAATCGTTCGGCTGGTATCGTGCTCGGATCGGGCGATCTCCTTGGGGGAGCGGCCGCGACAAACCGCAATCTGATTTCTGGAAACTCCGGCCCGGGAGTCGGCATGTTCGGCTCGCGGTCGAACCTGCTGCAAAATAATTTTATTGGAACAGACGCAACGGGCACAACCAATCTCGGCAATGGCGGCCCAGGCGTGAACCTTTCGGGTGTCAACTGCTTCGTGCGGGGAAACCTTGTCTCGGGCAACGGACTCACCGCCAGTCCCGCCTCGCCGAATATCGGCAGCGACAGCTCCAGCGACTGTGGAATTTTCATCAGCGGCGCGGACAATTTCATTGAAGCCAACTTCGTCGGCACCGACGTGACCGGCAGTCTGACGGTCAGCAACAAAGGCTCGGGCATCGAGATTGTGGCGGGCGCAAGGAACTTCATCGGTGGAACTGCGCCGGGAGCGGGCAATCGCATTGCCTTCAACGGAGACGATGGCATCGAGCTGCAAGCCGGTTTTGCCAATCGGTTCCCCATCGCGAATCGTCTGCTCGGCAACAGCATTTTCTCCAACACGCGGCTGGGAATCGATCATGGCGACAATGGATTTTCCAGCAACGACGGCGGCGCCGGTGACGTGGACGAGTTCTGGAACCGGCTGCAGAACTTCCCTGAAATCACCATTGCGGGCCTCGACACCAATGCGAACCAACTCATCATTGATTATCGCGTGCCGTCGGACCCATTGAATGTCGCGTATCCGCTGCGCATTGAATTCTTCCGTGCCGACGCGGCAAATCAGGAAGGGCAGTCCTTACTTGGCGCAGATGAGTTCACGTTGGCAAATTTCACGAGCGGCGCGCAACGCACGGCATTGTTCACGCCGGCGAGCAGCGCCAGCTTGAACCAGCGAATCGTCGCGACGGCCACGGACGCCGGCGGCAACACCAGCGAGTTCTCGGTCTCCGCACTGCTGGTTGCGCGACAGGCGCCCGCGACTCTGCGCATCGCACGCGGGTCATCTGCAAACACGATTGAATTCCGTTGGCCAAGCGCTTCGACCAATTTGCAGCTCCAATGCACGCCAAGCCTCTCACCACCGATCGATTGGCAACCAGTCACGACCGGCATCAGCGATGACGGCACAGTGAAAAGCTACGTCGTGAACACCAGCGGCGCGGCCACCAATAGATTTTACCGGCTCGCAACGCCGTAACGCCGCGTAGTCATTGTAGTGAGGGGCCGTGGAGATGGTCTTCGCGCACACCGCTGGTAACGCGACAGCCTCTTCACCAAAGGCCCGTCCGACGTGCTCGACCACGTCACCGGCGAAATCGCCAGCGGCAGCAAACTCGGCATTGATGCGACGAAGAAAATTCCCGGCGAAGGCTTCAAACGCCCCTGGCCGCCGCTCATCAAGATGGATGCGGCGGTGAAGGTGAAGGTGGAAAAACTTTTCAACCCGTAGCAGCCGACGTGAGGAGGCTCAAACTCAACTCGCCGAGAATCCCAACGGGATTCTGTCCCAAAGGCCAGGGTTGCGAGGCACGAGCTACCCTGGGTTATCGTCCTACCAGCATCACTAACCGCAACGCGGTTGCGGCCATTCCATTTCCCTTCCTCACAGGTGGCGTTGGCCGCGTTCGATCATCAGCCGCATCAACCCTTGAGCACCGCGCGCAGGAACGGACGGTAAAGGTGCGGCTCGATCAGGAACGAGTCGTGGCCCTTTTCGGAGTGGACCGTGATGCGGGTGGCGTCCACGCCCGCCTGCTTGAGCAGCGAGTAGAGTTCCGCCTGCTCCGTCGGGTAAAAGCAGCAGTCCGAGTCGATGGTGAAGATGAGGTAGCTCTGCTTCCGGCAATGAGCGAACAGGGAGACGAGATCCGTGGCCACCGCCTCGCGAACGAGATCGAAGCGCTGCCAGGCATCGAGGATCCGCAGGTAGGTGTTGGCGTCGAATCGTTTCACGAACTTCTGTCCCTGGTGCAGCAGGTAGCTCTCGATGGGATTCCGGAGTTGGTACCATGCGAGGGTTTCGTCGCGTCGCACGACTTCCGCGCGGGCGCGTTCCTCCAGCGCGCGCAGGGAAACGAATGTCTTGTGGCCAATCATTCGGGCCAGTGCCAGCCCGCGATCGGGCGACGGGCCGTCGTAATATTCGCCGCCGTGAAAGTTGGGGTCCGCCTCGATGGCGCAGATCTGCTCGAAGTTGTGGATGCGCTGCAGCGGCGTAATGCAGGCGCCGGTCGCCAGCGGGATCACCTTGCGAACACGGTCCGGATAACGCGTCGCCAGGCTGAGCGACAGGAGTCCGCCCAGCGAGGCGCCCACGACGGCATGGAGGCGCTCAATGCCCATCCAGTCAAGCAGGGCCAGTTGCGAATCGACGATGTCGGCGATGGTCAACTGCGGGAAGCGCGGGCCGTAGGGACGGCCCGTGCGCGGGTCCGTGGCGCAAGGCCCGGTCGAGCCATAGCAGCCACCGAGGTAATTGACGCAGATGACGTAGAAGTGCTTGGTGTCGATTCCCTTGCCTGGCCCGATGAATTCATCCCACCAGCCAAGGTGACATTCCTCGGTCCACCGCGATCCGATGCCGGGGACGGCGCGATTTTCGCCGGCCGCGTGCTGGCTGCCGCTGAGCGCGTGAAAGACCAGCACCGCGTTGTCCTTCCGCCGGTTCAGAGTCCCGTAGGTTTCGTAGGCCAGCGTGGCGGGCGCGAGCGCTTCGCCGCTCTGGAGGAAGAACGGTTTGGACTCCTTTGCCAACTGGAAGAAGCGCGTGTCCACTCGACAGGTTGCGCCCGCATTCGAGATGCGTTTCAAAGCTCGTTTCATATTTGAACCCGCGAAAGCAAACAGCCGGACACACCCAGGCCGCAGCGCCGCAATCCTATCGCCGGGCCACCGCCAGAGCCTGGTCGATGTCCGCCAATATGTCGTCGATGTGCTCGATCCCGACGCTCAGGCGCACCAGTTCGGGCGTGATGCCGCCGGCACGTTGCTGTTCCTCGTCGAGTTGGGAGTGAGTCGTTGTGGCGGGATGAATGGCAAGGCTCTTGGCATCGCCCACATTCGCCAGGTGCGAGTGGAGCTTCAGCGAGTCGATAAACCTGGGGCCGGCTGCCTTGCCGCCCTTGATGCCGAACACGACTATCGAACCGCCCTTGCCCCGGAGATATTTCTGGTTCCTCGCGAACTGGGGATCGTCCGGCAGTCCGGGAAACCGCACCCACTCGACGCTCTTATGCCCCTGCAAATGTTTCGCCACCGCCAAAGCGTTTTCGCAATGGCGTTCCATCCGCAACGGCAACGTTTCAATCCCCTGAAGAAACATCCATGAATTGTCGGGGGCGATGCAGGCGCCCAGGTTGCGGAGCGGCACCGTGCGCATGCGCAGGATGAACGCCAGCGGCAGCAGCGGCTCGGGCAAATCCATGCCCCAGCGCAGTCCGTGATAGCTGTTGTCCGGGGCGGTGTAGAGCGGGTGCTTGCCGGCTGCCCACTGGAAACGCCCGCTGTCCACCACGATGCCGCCGATGCCCGTGCCATGGCCTCCGAACCACTTCGTCAGCGAATGCACCACGACATCCGCGCCGTGCTCCAGCGGGCGCGTCAGGTACGGCGTCGAGAAGGTTGAGTCGACGATCAATGGAATGCCGGCGCCTTTCGCGATGGCGGCGACGGCTTCGAGGTCGGTTATTTCAAGGGCCGGATTCGAAACGGTTTCGCAGAAGAGCGCGCGCGTCCGGCCATCAATCGCCTTGGCGAAGTTCTCCGGGTCGTTTGAATCGACGAACTTCACGGTGATGCCGAGGGCGGGCAGGATGTTGTTGAACTGCGTGTAGGTGCCGCCATAAAGATTGCGGGCCGAGACGATGTTATCGCCTGCTGAGGCAACGTTGATGACGGAATAGAAGATTCCACTCGTGCCCGAGGCCAGACCGAGCCCGCCAAGTTCCGGCGCTCCCTCGAGCAACGCCACGCGCTTTTCCAGCACATCCGTCGTCGGGTTCATCAGGCGCGTGTAGATGTTCCCGAGTTCCTTCAGGGCAAAAAGATTCGCGGCGTGCTCGGCATTTCGGAACACGTAGGAGCTGGTGCGATAGATGGGACCCGCGCGGGAAAGGGTGGTTGGGTCTGGCTGGGTACCGCCGTGGAGGCAGAGCGTTTCGAGCTTCATGGTTGGTATTTTTTTAAAAGTTCAAATCTTGAAAATGACTGCTCCCGTTCGGGCATCTCCCGTCGGTGAACCGGCCACCGATGGGATGATCCCCATTGATGCTGCGTGTGTCCGAGAGAATTGCTTCGGATTCATTTTGCCGAGTTTGTTACTTGCGCCGATGCGCGGCAAGCCAGTGTTTCAAAACATGACCTGCAATTGGTTTAATACTTGGTGCCAATGCCAGGAGGCAGCCGCCGGACAAAGATTACAAGAGTGCCCTCAGTGGCGGGAAAACCATTGCGGCGCGTTCTCACGGCGCATAACAATCGCGTTCCTGTTTTCATGAAATACGACGCCTCAATTAACCACGGGTTGGCGCTCGTTCCGCCTGCCGTCGTGCCGGTACTTGATCCTGATTTTCGCCCGGCGGTGCTCGCGAATCGCGCGTTCCGGCAAGCCGCCGCCAGGCAACCCGTGCGGGTGAGCATTGCGCTGGAGCGGGCCGATGGCGGTGTCTCGCGCTTCGATACCGTGGTGGCGGGTGCGAGTTTGCCCGAGTCGGCCGGGAACTTTGTGGTAGTGGAACGGTTGGTGAAGTTCCTCCTGTGGTCGCGCGGCGGCTGGAAGGTTCACTTCAGCGGGCCGGCTGAACTCGGTCGGAAGCTTCAGTCGCACTATCACGACACGGCGACGGGGAAGTTCGATGCGGAATTGATGGGGCGAAAGATTTACGAGAAGCCTTTCGAGGTTGTCCTGGTTTCGCCGGAACAGATTCCGGCCGCGAAGGAAATGACTGCGCCGCTCGGACGTCATTTGGACGGCTGCCGCATCGGTTTTGATCTCGGCGCGAGTGATCGCAAGGTGGCTGCGGTGATCGGCGGGCAAACGGTGTTCAGCGATGAGACGGTGTGGGATCCGCGTTCGCATTCCGATCCGCAATGGCACTTCGATGAGATCATGGATTCGCTCAAGCGCGCCGCGGCGCATATACCGCGCGTGGATGCGATCGGCGGGAGTTCCGCTGGCGTGTACGTGAACAATCGGGTGCAGGTTGCGTCGTTGTTTCGCGGCGTGCCGGAGGAATTGTTCAACCAGCGCGTGAAGACGATTTTCTTCGAGCTGAAGAAGGCGTGGAACAACATCCCATTCGACGTGGTGAATGATGGCGAGGTGACGGCTCTCGCGGGATCAATGTCACTCAGCGACAACGCAGTGTTGGGCGTGGCGTTGGGCTCCAGTCAGGCGGTGGGTTACGTCACACCCGAGGGAAACATCACATCGTGGCTCAACGAACTGGCATTCGCGCCGGTGGACTACAATCCGGGCGCACCACTGGACGAATGGTCCGGCGATTACGGCTGCGGCGTTCAATACTTTTCGCAGCAGTGTGTCGGGCGCTTGATTTCCAAGGCGGGCATCGAGATCGAGACGAAGTTGCCGTTGCCCGAAAAGTTGGTGGCGGTGCAAAAGCTCATGGCGCAAGGCGACGCGCGGGCGCTGAAGATTTATCAGACGATCGGAACTTATCTCGGCTATGCGGTGGCGCACTACGCGGAGTTTTACGACATCCGACATTTGCTGATTCTCGGACGCGTCACAACCGGCAAGGGCGGCGAAGTGATTTTGAACGGAGCGAACGAAGTGCTGAAGTTGGAGTTTCAGGAGTTGGCGTCGAAGATTGCTTTGGAAATGCCGGATGAAATGTCCAAGCGCCACGGTCAGGCCATGGCCGCGGCGAGTTTGCCGGTGTTGAAATATTAGCGCATGAATCCTTTCCAGATTTTTATCGCGGACATCGCGCGCGTCGTGGAACAGGCGAAAAGCTATCCGCTGGGTGAATTCCCGATTCCGACGCGGACGAAGCCTGCTGCGAACGCACCTCGCGTGCTGATTTTTTCTCCCCATCCGGATGATGAAGTGATCATTGGCGGGCTGGCGCTGCGGTTGATGCGGGAGTTGGGCTGGAACGTGATCAACGTCGCAGTCACACAAGGGAGCAACAAAGCGCGACAGACGGCGCGTTGGAAGGAGCTGCAGGATTGTTGCGCTTACATGGGCTTCGGACTGATGGCCACGCGCGACGGAGGACTCGTAGGGATCAATCCAAAGTCGCGCGCTGAGAAGCCGGCGGAGTGGGCGAAGTCGGTGAATCGCATCGCGGAGATTCTCGAAGAGCAAAAGCCCGCGGCGATTTTCTTTCCGCACGACGATGATTGGAATGGGACGCACATCGGAACGCATCATCTCGTGGTCGATGCGCTGAAGAAGTTGGGGGATGCATTTTCATGTTACACGGTGGAGACGGAATTCTGGGGTGCGATGGACACGCCGAATCTGATGGTGGAATCGAGCCAGCAGGACATCGTGGATCTGATCACGGCGCTGACCTTTCACGTCGGCGAAGTGAAGCGGAATCCGTATCACCTGCTCATGCCGGCGTGGTTGATGGACAACGTTCGGCGCGGCGGAGAACTGGTGGGAGGGCAGGGCGGCGGGCCGCCCGATTTTCTTTTCGCGACGCTCTATCGTTTGCGGCAGTGGCACTCAGGGAAGTTCGAATCCATTTCTGATCACGGCCGATTTGTGTCCAAGTCGGACGATCTGCGGAAATTGTTTTCCAAGTGAACTGGTTGTGTGCGATTCACTCGATGGTTGAATTCGCCCCGACACCTCGCGCATAAGAAATCGCATTGAACCCGATGAACACCAACGCGTTGACCCAGCGTCTCGCGGTTTGCAGTTGGTCGCTGCAACCCACCAGCCCGCAAGACTTGATCACCAAACTCCAGGCCACCGGCATCCGGCGCATTCAACTCGCGCTCGATCCGCTGCGAGAAGCGCCCGATGTGTGGAGCAGTGCGCCGGCGCTGCTCAAGCAGAACGGCATCACAGTGGTCTCGGGTATGGTTGGATGCGTCGGTGAGGATTATTCGACGCTCGAAACCATCCGTGTGACCGGTGGCATCGCGCCGGATGTCACGTGGGAACAGAATTGGAAAAACTTTCAGATCAACGCCGAACAAGCTCAGGGCCTCGGCCTCAAGCTGGTCACCTTGCACGCCGGTTTTCTTCCGCATGATGAGCAGGATCCCAGCTTCGCAAAGCTGAAGCAGCGGCTCATTCAGGTGGCAGACGCTTTCGAAGCGCGCGGCGTCGCACTCGGACTCGAGACGGGTCAGGAAACCGCCGCCGATCTGCTTCAGTTCCTGCAAAAGCTGAACCGCCCAAACCTCGGCGTGAATTTCGACCCGGCGAACATGATCCTTTACGACAAAGGGAATCCTATCGACGCGCTGCGCACGCTTGGGCCTTGGATTCGTCAGGTTCACATCAAGGACGCGGTGCGAACCTCGAAGCCCGGCACCTGGGGAGACGAAGTTGCCGCCGGTTCGGGTGAAGTGGATTGGCCCGTCTTTTTCAAAACACTCAAAGCGGTCGGCTTCAATGGCGACTTCTGTATCGAACGCGAAGCCGGCACGCAGCGCGTGAAGGACATCGCCACTGCGCGGGAACTTGTCGAAACGCTCCCCGCCTGAATCTCGAACAAGCAATTCACCTCGCAATGAAAAAAATAAAAACGCGAACCTCGAATCGCAAAATCAACGTCGCTGTCGTGGGCCTCGGATTTATGGGCGTGACGCACATCAAGGCGTATCAACAAATTCCCGGCGCGCGCATCGTTGCGGTCTGCGACGCAGTGCGCCTTCCGGTGAATGGCATCCTTGCCGGCGTCAGCGGGAACATCAAAAGCTCAGACGCTCTCGATCTTGGGAAGAACATCCGCACTTACAGCAAGCTGGAAGACCTGCTCGGCGATCCCGACGTCGAATTGGTCGATCTTTGTGTGCCGACGCCTTTGCACGCGCCACAAGCCATCGCCGCTTTGCGCGCCGGAAAACACGTCGTCTGCGAAAAGCCACTCGCGCGCACTTCAGCGATCTCGCGCGACATCGTGAAGGCGGCCAAAACTGCCAAAGGCTTTTTCATGCCGGCCATGTGCATGAGGTTCTGGCCGGGTTGGGCTGAACTGAAGGAGTTGGTCGCGAAGAAAACTTACGGGAAAGCACTCGCTGCGAGATTCCGCCGCGTGTCCGCACCGCCCGGATGGAGTCGCGCCAGCTACTTCAAGGGAGTCGACTCCGGTGGCGCGTTGCTTGACCTGCACATCCACGACACGGACTTCGTTCAATTCGTGTTTGGGCGACCCACGAGCGTTTTCTCAACTGGCTTGAGCCGGTTCAGCGGCGCGATTGATCACGTCGTCACTCAATACAACGTCGCAAGTGGCGCGACCGTTTATGCGGAAGGGAGTTGGTTGCTCGCGAGCGGTTTTGGCATGTCCTTCACTGTGATGTTCGAGCGTGCCACGCTGGATTTTGACAGCGCTCGCGGTGCCGACGCCCTTCAACTGAGCGAGGAAGGAAAGCCGACGCGCACCCTCAAGCCTGATGGCATCGACGGCTACGTTGGGGAACTCGGGCACATGATCCAATCCATTCAGTCCGGGAAACGACCCACGATCGTGACGGCGCAGGACGCCTTGAGCGCGGTAGAGATTTGCGAGGCCGAAGAAAAATCCATCAAGACGGGTCGCGTCGTGAAGTTGTAGCCAGATGGATTCGGCGGGTGCATCGGAAGTTCTGCGATTGGGAGTGGTCAGGCGTGGAGTCCGGTCACCGACCGCATCGCGATCAACGGTGAGCTTTTCACATTCCAACGGGGGACCACGCAATCCTCGCGGTTCCATTGCCTGCGGAAATGATGGCATCGGCGCGGGCGGCTCTTGCGGGCGTTCCTCATTCTCTTAAAGTCTCGCGCGTGAGTTTAAGGCTGGCAGTTCCCAACATTGAGGCTCTTCAGCAGTTCCTGGGTGAGATGCCTCCCGGTGCGCAATCACGCGGCCTGAAATATTTCCGCGAGGGTCGTGTGAGCTTGGTCACGAGATTGGGCGGCGAATTCTCGGCGCGCGTCTCTGGTTCCGAGCTGTACACAGTGTCGCTGGGATTCGATCCCGACGACGGCTGGTGGGGCGAATGTTCGTGTCCACTGGCGTTCGATTGCAAACATGTCTTTGCGCTGGGCAAAACGCTTCTCGCGGAAGATAGCGTCGCGCGCGTGCAGGATCTTTCGGAGCGCCGAGGCCCTTCAAAAAAGGAACAGGCGTCGGAAAGCCGTGAGAACCTTCTGGAGCAACTGATCGCGGCGCACCAGCGCGGACTGACGCCAGTGGAACTGGGATTTGTCACCCGCGTTCAGGCTGCCTATCAGCGCGCTCGCATCACCAACACCATCACCGCCTGGGATTTTTCGCTCATGGGTTTGCCATTGCGCGACAAGCCTCAGACGAAACTGCGGCTGTGGGAAAAATTCCCTGCGTCAGAGGGCGCATTCTGGAATCACATTGCGCTCACAGCCCAGCAACGCAGCGTGCGGGTTCCCGAATTCATGGAGCCAGTCACGGACTTTTCCGTGTTGCGCGAGGAGTTGGCGCGCGCGCAGAGGACGCGTGAGGTGGAACGTTGGAAACAAGCGTTGGGCCAGGCGCATCCGCGTGACGCCGAGTTGACGGCCATCACACCACGCACGGTGGACTTGCGGGTGCGCTTCGAGCCGCACGCCGCGGTGCTGGAGTGTCAGATGCCAGGGCAGCAACAGTTCTCGCTCCTGAAGCCGTTGCAGGCGCAACTGCTTCAGAGCGAACTCGCGCAAAACAGCGCCGTGCTCGCGGATGAAGCACAGTGGTTATGGACGTCGTTCTCCTCCAACCTGATGTATGGCTACGGAACGCGCTGCGAGCTGGCCTACTACAGTCCGGATACGAAGCAGACGCTGGCGGCGCTCTTCCGCATTCCGGCGTTGCACTCGCGGTTGGTGGGTCCCACCGGTCAGCCGCTCGAGTTGGTGAGTGAGCCGCTGAACTGGAGTGTCGTGGCACCTGACGCGGACGATGGAGATTATCGTTTGCGCGTGACACAGCACGACGGCGCGCCGCTTCCGAAAGTTTTCTCCATTCTCGATGGACGTCCCGCGCTTTACGTCACTGCGGCGAAAGTGTTTCGCGGGCCGGCGGCACGGAACGGCGTCCTCGATCCCGCGGAGGAGAATGTGATTCCAGCGCCAGCCATGGAATCGCGCGGAGGCGTTGCGCTATTGCATTCGCTGGGTGTGGAACTTCCACCGCGTCTGCGGGATCGAGTTCGCATCGTGCCGTTGAAGTTGAAGCTGACCGCTGAATTGCGGCCGAGTTATCCCGGCAGCAACAGCGAGATCTGCTTCATCACGGCCAAAGCTGAATCGGCGGACGATCCGATTACGATGAACTGGACTGGTTACGGCTGGGCCGCGGCTGACGATGCTGACCCTGGTCGCCGCGACAAGCGGTCGCGCGATGAGATCATTTTGCTGCACGACCGCAGCACGCTGCATGATCCGCGTTCCCTGGTCGCGCCGCTGGAGGCGAAGTGGGAAGGATACCGCGGCGAGTTTACCATTCGCGTCACAAAAAAGTTTCCGGACGCGTTTGCCACATGGTGCCAGGCGCTGCCTCCGGAAGTTGTCATCGAACTTCGCGGTGAATTGCAGTCGCTCGCTGCCGCCATGGTCGTCGGCTCCGTGCGGCTCGAAGCCACCGAGGCGGGCATCGACTGGTTCGATTTGCGCGTGGTGGTGGACGTGAATGACACCACGCTCACACAGGTGGAATTGAAGTTGTTGCTCAACGCGCGCGGCAAGTTCGTGCGCCTCGGCGACAAAGGCTGGCGGCGATTGCAGTTCAACTTGAGCGAGGAAGAGGACGAGCAACTGGCGCGACTCGGGCTGACGCCGCGCGAATTGAGCGCCGAGCCACAACGCCTGCACGCGCTGCAACTCGCGGATGACGCGGCGAAAAAGTTTTTGCCGGAACAGCAGGTCGAACGCATTCGACTGCGCGCGAGCGAAATCAAAGCCCGCGTCACTCCCGACGTGCCGGCGAACATCCACGCCGACCTGCGCCCGTATCAACGCGATGGCTTTCATTTCCTCGCTTATCTGGCGGCGAATCATTTCGGCGGCATTCTGGCCGACGACATGGGCCTGGGCAAAACGCTCCAAGCACTGACGTGGCTCGCGTGGCTGCGCTCATCGTCTCCCAACTCCCAACCTTCTCTCGTCGTCTGCCCCAAGTCCGTCACGGACAACTGGCGCTCGGAGGTCGAGCACTTCACGACCGGGTTGCGGGTGAAAGTGTGGAGCGCGTCCGAGTTGAAAGGGCTGATTCATCATCTCGCGGACGCCGACCTGCACGTGATGAATTACAACCAGCTTCGTCTCACCGGCGAATCACTGGCGCCCGTGCAATGGCTCGCAGTGATTCTCGATGAAGGCCAGTACATCAAGAACCCCAGATCCGTCACGGCGCAGGTCGCGCGTCAATTGCGGGCCGAGCATCGCCTCGTGCTCTCCGGCACTCCGATCGAGAATCGGCTGCTCGACTTGTGGAGCCTCATGGCGTTTGCGATGCCGGGCGCGCTTGGCAGCCGCGCGCAGTTCGCCAAGCTCTTTGATGCGAAGGAAGATCCGTACGCGCGTCGCCGCCTCTCCGCGAGGGTTCGTCCATTCTTGTTGCGCCGCACCAAATCACAGGTCGCGAAGGATTTGCCCGAGCGCATCGAAGAGGATTTGTTCTGCGAAATTGAAGGCGAACAAAAGACGCTTTACCGCGCTGAGTTGAAGCGTGCGCAGCAAATGCTTCTGCGCATCCAGACGCAGAAGCAACTCGCCCAAGAGCGGTTCCATTTGCTCACTTCGCTGCTGCGGCTGCGGCAGATTTGTTGTCACCCGAAACTCGTGAAGTCCGACTCGAAAGCTGCGAGCGCGAAGCTCGACGCGTTGCTGGAACAGATCGAGCCCCTCATCGATGAAGGGCACAAGGTGCTCGTGTTTTCGCAATTCGTCGAAATGCTGCACCTGATCCGCAGCGAAATCGAAGCGCGCAAATGGCCGATGTTCTATCTCGCGGGCGAAACGGAGAACCGCGGAGAACTCGTGAGGCAGTTTCAATCCACAGAGGGCGCGGCGGTGTTTCTCATTTCACTCAAGGCCGGCGGATTCGGGTTGAACCTGACTGCCGCGAGCTACGTCGTGCTGTTCGATCCATGGTGGAATCCAGCCGTTGAGAACCAGGCCATCGACCGCACGCACCGCATCGGCCAGAAGCGCAACGTCATCGCCTACCGCCTGCTCATCAAAGACAGCATCGAGGAAAAAATTCGCACGCTGCAAACGACCAAATCCGCGCTCGTGCAGGACGTGTTGGGCGAAGAAAAGTTTGCCCAAAGCCTCACGCTCGACGATTTGAATTTCCTCTTCAGCGAACAGTGACGGTGAATCACAAACGCATCGCGCAAGCGAAACCGTTTTTGTCACTGCGACCGTTAAACAGTCGTCAGTGCTGTCCGGGACGAGCGGGCTGAATGGTTGAAAGTCTTTCCACGTGATGCCGACCTCGTGGTCACGGGATTGCGGTCCGGCGTGGCGAGTGGGTGCCGGCCTGATTCATTTTCGTCGTCAGACTGGCCGCCGACCAATTGCAACAGTTCCCGCACGGACTCGTTCATGGTCTGCGCCTGTGCATTGAGTTGCTCGGCCGCGGCCGCGCTTTCGTGGGAGTTGGCGGAATTGCTCTGGGTCACCTTGTCCATCTGGCCGACGGCAGTGTTGATCTGGGAAATGCCGAGGGTTTGTTCGCGTGAAGCGTTCGCCACTTCCGCGACCAATTCATCCACTTGCCGCGCCTTGGTGACGATGTTGTTGAGCGCCGCTGCCACGGTGGCGCTCAGTTCCACGCCGCGCGCGGTGTTGCTGGTGGCGTTTTCAATCATGGCGGCGGTTTCCCTGGCTGCCTCCGCGCTGCGTTGTGCCAGGTTGCGAACTTCGTCGGCCACGACCGCGAAGCCCATGCCGGCTTCGCCCGCGCGAGCCGCTTCCACCGCGGCGTTCAAGGCCAGGATGTTGGTCTGAAAAGCAATCTCATCAATGGTCTTGATGATCTTGGCAATGTCGCCGCTGGAAGTTTTGATGGCATCGATGGCGATGCTCATGGCCTGCATGTCGTTGACGCCTTTATCGGCGGCGGCGCGCGTCTGCCTGGCCAGTTCCGTGGTTTGTTGCGCGTTCTCTGCGTTGCGCTGGGTCATGCTGGCCAGTTCTTTCAGGGACGCGCCAGTCTCCTCAATCGAGGCCGCCTGATCGTTTGCACAATCGGCCATGGATTGGCTGGCACCCGCCAGTCGACCTGAAACGGACGCTACTTGTCCGGCCCCGGCGGCAAGATTGTCGGTGATTCGGCGCAGAAGCCGGACGACGGAACGAGTGGCCATCACTGAAAGGAGGATTCCCAAGGTCAAGCCGATGACCGAGCCGGCACTCACGAGCTTCGAAGAGAAAGTCGTCACCTTCGCCGTCAGTTGCGACGCCTGGGTTGTGTCCTCCATTCCCAATGCGGCGACGCTTCTGGCTTGCTTGATGATGCTATCGGCCAGGAGTCCCTGACGCTGAGCGAGTTCCTCGCGCGCGATCCACTTTTCCTGAAAACGTTTGATGCCGGCCTGATAGGCCTGGCCGGACACGCGGCATTCCGCGATCCGTTTCAGGTCGTTTTCGAAAACCGTGATTTTCTCGAGTTGATCCAGTTGCGCATTCATTGCCGCCAACAATCCCTGCGACTCCGCGAGAAGCCGTGGATCACGTTTGGCCTGCGCCTTCCACGTATTTCCGAGCAACTGATTTCCCAAAGCCATGGTGCTGGTGAGATACGAGACGCGTTGAAGGCGCTTGTCGAGTTGCTCGCTCCCCACCTCCGCCATGATTTCACCCTGCATGGCCTCCTTCTGCCGGTCGAGGAAGGCCGAGCAGATCGAAATGAAGTTGGTTCCGGCTGCCCACGAGTTCAGCCGTTCCTTTTCCAACTCGCCGGTGAGAGTGGATCGCTGGTCAATCAATTTCTCGAAATCCAGCACGGCGGTTTCGCCAAGCACGGCCGCTTCCTTCAACTTGCCGAGACGGGCGGAATCACCGCCCCGGGACTTGGCATCCTTCAGGAACCCTTTGACGGTCATTAGTTGCGTCCGAACTTGAGTTAAGAAAATCGCATCGTCGGTGTAACCGTAATCGCGGAGGCTCGGGATCATCGTAAGGACGTTCCGCTCGATGTTGTTGGCCAGGGAAATTTCGGGGATGCTTTCCGTCGTGAGCGAATCCGCCAGGCGTTTGATGCGCTGCATGTTCACAACGCCGACCAGTCCCGTGACCATCGCCACCAGAACCATGACGCCAAACGCAATCCCGAGGCGGGTGCTCAACCTCATTGTCATCTTCATATTGTCTTCCCACTCCGCACCGGTTCCATTTCAGGGAATGCACCGGCGCGGATTCGCCCGGAGAAATTTCTATTCAAGGAGGAAGCCCACGTAATAGACGCCGATGGTTTCACCCGCCGCGTTCTTCACCGGCTCGTAACCCGCCTCGTATTTCTTTCCCAGAATATCCACCAGGCCGTAGTACACTTCTCCCTTGTTGATGGCGGCGTAGGCCGGACCCTTCGGATCGAGCACGGTGCCCAGCGCGCGGTTTCCCTCTTTGAGGACGTTGGTGCTGATCCGCATATAGTCAGCGCCCTTTTTCACAAAGAAAGTGGCGGTGCAACTGAAGCGTTCCTTCAGTGAATCGACGAGGGCGTAATTGCCATTCATCTTGGTGGTCCCGAAGAAGAGACTGGTGCCGTCGATTTTCGGCTCTCCCAGCTTGGCGGATTCCGCCTTCATCAATTTGAGGGCTTCCTTGACCTTCTCAGCATGCGCCGCTTCAGCGCGAACCGGAAGGGCGCTGCCGGCGATGACGCCCGCGAGTAAAAAACACCGTATGGATCTGATGCCGGGGTTGATTATTTTCCTCATGCTTTACCTTTTTCTCTCTATGGCAGTGTTTGCCTTTGGCTGTTGCCGGTTCGCAAAAATTTTCACGCGAAAGGAGCCGCAATTCTGCCGGCCAGTTTGCAAACAGCCGCATTCGCTCCGTCAGGGGTGGAGTTCGCAGTTCACTCACGCCACTGTTCGAGTTGCTGAATGCGGATCGGCGCTCACCTTGAGTTCTTGAGGAAAACATTTGGATACCGATGCCGTTCGCAGCCCCATTAAACCTTGAGCGTTCTCGCGAGAGCGCGTTGCACAACCAAAGTTGCGGTGGGGAGAAGAATTTATGTGGAACTCACACGAATGTTTCCGTGTGAGTCCTGGCTTTCACGCAGAGCGATGCCACGCGCCGCATCTCTCCGACGTTCCGCTCGCGCAATGCGTTCCTACTTTCGTTTGACCTGGCGCTTCGTGGGCTGGCGACGCGGCCTGGCTGCGGGACGTGGTTTTGAGGTGGCGCGTTGCGCCTCACGGCTCAACCCGGTCGGGGCAGGGTTGCCGATGCGGAAATTCGGGTCGCCGTAGTGCTGATACGCGCCCCAGGTCTGGAGGCCGCCCGCGCCGAGTTGCGCAATTGCCGTGCGACCGGCGGCCATCGCTTCGTGCATGGTCTCAGCCTCACCGCGCAGGCCGAGGATGCCTTCATACAATCGTTGCGCGAATGCGAGCGCGGCGGCGTCATCCACCGGCCACGCAGTACAGATAAAATTCCCGACCCCGCGCGCAAAGAACGCCTCGGCAAAACTCGGCGCGAGCAACGCCGAGCGCTTCTCCCGCTGCTCGGGCGTGATGCCGGACTCGCACGCATTTGAAAACACGAAGCGTGGGATGCGATCCACGCGGTTGAGTTCGTCCGCCGTCAGCAGCCGGTTGCCGGTGAAAATCCAGCCGCAGTGCGACGGATCTTTTTCGTCGAAAAAACAGTGGCCGGCGTAGTGGAGAATATCGAACCGATGATTGATGAGTTGCTCGAGCACGGCGACGCGGGTTGCGCGGCGCGGACCGAGCAATGGCACGATTTCCACTTCAAGCCCCGAGCATGTCTTGAATTCCTCGAAGATGCGCACGACCGCCTCGCCCTCTTCCTGCGCACCCGGCAGCGGCGCGTCCTCCGCCGGATCGGCAACCACGAGCACGCGCAACGGCCGCCCCGCCAGCAACGGCGGTTCGGGCAGCGGCGCAAAGTTCGTTCTCAATTGCCGCGTCAGGCCGCAGGTCGTTCCGAGGAAATTCTCGCGGTTGAAACCATCGAGTGATTTTCCCGGTGCGAGCGCGAGCATTTCCCAGTGAATGCGCGCGGTGGTGCGATCGAGCGTGAGCACCAACGGCCCGGGCGGTTTCACCACAACTTCGCGAAGGTCACCCGGCAGCAGCAGGCGTCCGAGCAGGTTTCCTTTGTCGTCCTGCGTGCGGTAGTCGATCGCCGCGGGAAGTTGATCGTTCGCTTCGTCAATCAACTGGGGATCGATCCGCGTCTCACGCTGCGGCATCGCGGCGTCGGCCGTGAGCGCGGCGAATTCAAACGTGTCGCGCACCAGCCGTATCGTGAGCCTGATTGGCTCGCGATTGCACGTTGGCACTGCGGCATCGAATCGGCGGCGAAGATCGCGCAACGCGGTATTCTTCGCAATCGCCTCGGCCTTTACGTTGGCCTGTTTTAACTCGGCTGCATCAGGGCCCGCATACACGATCTTCATCGGCTCCGCGTCGGCGGCAAAGGCGACGGCCGCCGCCTTAAACGCCCGGTCCAGAAGAATGAAATTTGCGGCGTAGAACTCGATGAAGGTGATCTTCAACAATCGCGGCGATTGGCCCATGCCAGCCTCGAAGAGCGCCCGCCGGATGCCGCGCATCCAGGAGCGGACCGCGTTTGCGATGTCGAGATTTCCCGCCCCGCCGCCAATCAGCACGGTGCAGAGATGTTTGCGCCCGGAACGCCCGAGCATCCAGACGAGTTCGCGGGTCAGCACGGCGAGTTCCGGCTCGCGGAATGTGCCCGGCTGCCCCATGCCCGCGATGACGATGACGCGTTTGGGCACGCGCGGATCAGGCAGCAGAAAATTCTGGCCAAGTTCGCCGACAATGACGCCGCGGCGATGCAGCGCGGTGATGATGAGGTCCGCGTTTGGACTGATCGCCGCGTCCAGTGCGCGTTCGGCGTTCTGTGGCGCGACCCCGAGGTAGTGGCCGACCGATATTGCGTCCGCCGCAGGCACGAGTGAGCCACACTGCTCAATGCCACCATGAACAAGACTGATCTCGATCGTAGGTGTTGGCTGCGCAAGCTTGATGGCAGGCCTGCCCGGTGTGCCCGGGGGCAGAGCCGGGGTGGTTGAACGGTCCGCGCCTTGGTCCGCGAGGAAGCTGCGCACGAGAAGTTCACCCGCCCGTACTTCGTCTGCCGAAATTACTGGCGGTGCGTCTCCGGGGACGCCGCGCGTCTGTGCTTGAATGCGCCGCGAAAGCTCATTCAGTTCCGCCTCTTCACCCATCTCACGAGCGCGCTTATGTTCGGTCGCCGCCGGGACACTCGAAACTCCGCGCGCTTTCGGCGGCTGCTCTGGCAGTGAGCACGCGCCCGTCACGAGCAGTTGTTGTGTCGCCGAGATCACGTCCTCGTTGTTTGGCAGCGCGCCATGTTGCTCCTCCACAAAGTAGGTCGGGATGCGCTTGCCGTCCTGAAACAAAAAGCCGAGTTGATGCGGGACCGTGCCGTCGCCGCTGAGCGAATCGGTGTAACCGCTCGGGTCGTCGAGCCGGCCCCAGTCCGAGACATCGGATTTGGTCGGCTTGTTGCAGCCCGCGATGTAAGTCATGCGAGCGCCATCGACGATTTTCTGCAAACGCGTGTGGCTGGT
>JBBRBM010000073.1:0-25657 GCA_038205745.1 Verrucomicrobiota bacterium
TACAACTCGGCCACGCGGCGGCTGCGCGGCGCGTTCCGCGGAAGTCTGGTGGTGCCGAAAGTTCACGGCACGTTTGAAGTCCTCAATGGCAGCTTTGACACCGGCGGCACGTTTGACTTGAGCGCGTGGGGGGCGGTGTCCATTCCGGGCGAAGGCGGATTGATCAACGTCACTGTGCCCAAGCGCCGCCCGTTGCATGTCGCGCGCGAACTCGACGGTCGTATGACTCTCCAAGGTGCCGTGCAGGCGCGCCTCCGCAACGGCATCACTTTCGATGGTTTTCTTTCGCTCGACGATCCGATCTATCGCCTCGGCGCGAGCGTGGGCGGGCTGCGTTTCGAGATGGCGACCAACTTCACAGGGCTGGTGCAGTTGCCGACGGCCGAGCGCCTCGCCGCGCTGCCGGCCGCCGCGAGAGTCATCGCCGCCAGCTACTTCACGCGTTTGGGCAACACGCTCGATCCGCTGACATCGTTGACCGACGCACAGCGTGAAAGCAGAGTTCACCCTGTTCAAAGCGAGTGTGGATCGGCCGGAGTTTCGTGTCGCTGCCGGTGACGCGCTGGAGACGCTGCGCAGGGCCATCTCCTTCGCGCGGCTTCTTGAGGAAACGGGCTGGCAACAGGCAGGCGCGAATCTTCATCTGGCGCAACTGGAAGAATTCCGAATCACTGTCCTGCCGCGCATCACGCTGCAAATCACGGCGCTGGCCGAGGCCCGCAAGGCGTGGTGGATGGCCGGACGCGCCAGCGAAGTCATGTTCGCGGGCCTTGGAGACAAGGTCTCAGCGGACTTTAATCTCGTGGACAACGTCGTTGCGGAAGTAGCGGTGCAGGCAGTGACCGATCAGGCAAAACCGCGCGCACAAACCTTTGCGCAGAACTTCAACGGCCCGCGGATTCCAAATGATTTTCCGCTGCCACCAACTCCGGGCGGAGGAGGCGCGGGCTTCGGCCCAACCGGTTCGCAGGCCAAATCCGCAGGTCCATCCTCCGCGGCGGGCTCACCTCCCGTGCTCGCGGAGATTCCGTGTCCGGGCGATTGCCCGCCCGCCACCGTCAACATCCTTTGCCAGCCGCATCCGGACAAAACGAAGTTCCCCCATCGCGTCATTTTCAAATTCACGTCCATCGATGAAGCCACGCTCAATGCTAATCCAACACCGCTGCGTCCCGGCCTTGGCTTCACGCGGGATCGCGTAGCGGCCTTGGGGAACAACGTCGTGGAACTTGGCCGGCAGGTTGCCACCGAGATTACGAATTCTCTCGCGCAGATCTTGCCCGTTGCTCAGCCGGTGCCGAATGGTTCGCCCGGCTTGACTGCCGCGCAGGCGGACTTCGTGAACCAGCAACGTGTCGCCGCGCTCGACTCAGTATTCCAGGCGGCCAACACCACCCTGACCACGGCCTTGAACCAGACGAACGCCGATCACTTTTACGAGGCGATCAAAGATTTCGCCTATGCCGGCCTTCCTTGCGCCGACATCTCCCTGACTCTCGCCGGACGCATGACTTACCAGCCGGTTTCGTATCTCGGCTTCATCGAAGGCCGCGTCGTGGCCACCACCGCCGGGACCGCGGGTATCATCGGCCAGCTTTACGTCTTCGGCGTGCCGCTGGGTTGTCCATCCTTTCGTACATGTTCCAGGGAATGCTGCCGCGACAGCGCAGCTTCGCCGCCATCGGCGCATTCTTCGCGACACTGCCGACCACCGATCCGCGCCGGATGCCGGGCAACCTCGGTGAACTATTACGCGACGCGCTCGGGGACACGTGGAACGCCGCCCAGCCGCGCCTCATCTTCTGCGGCGGATTCGACCCCAAGCTCTTTGGCTTCCCGATTCCCTTCACGCCCCGGAGAGGCCCGCGTTACCGGTTTGATGACCAAGACGAATATGGCGGAAGGATTCGCCTGCTCGCCGATGCGCTTGGGCGACCGCGCGACCTTTGCCATCAATCGCCCGATTCCCGATCCGCTTGGGATGTTCATCACCTCGCTGGACGGCACGCTTGAATCGCCGGACCGCCTCGCCAACTTCGCCCGGCAGCAGGCCGATGCGGCATTGAGTCAGTTGAACATCAGCGTGAAGTATGAGTTCCACCCCTTCGGACTGCCGGTCGCGGACGCGTCGGTGCGGGTGATGTTGCCGGATGTGCTCAATCACCCGGCCCTGCGCGAAACGCCGTGGGTTGCGCCCGAAATGCGCGGCCAGAATCTGCCCTCGCGCCAGGACGTGCTCATCGCCGGGGCGACCAGCGGCAAGCTGGGCGATGCCGCCGCGTGGTTCGGCACGCCGGGGGACTTCTACAAAATCTTCCCCGTGGCCGACGCGCGACGCGCCCAGATGGAGGGCAGCGGTCTGGATTTCCGCAAAGATTATTTCCCGCACGGCGGATTCGTCGGCGGCGCGCAGCTCGCGATGCCGAAGATGTTGCAGGAATCACCCGCTGACTGGCTGCCGATTTACAACGCCATCGTTTCAGACGGCGATTTGTTCGAGCGCGTGAAAAGCGCCTTGAGCCTGCTGAACGATCACATCCTCGCCGTCGAGACCAACGGCCAGATGGCGTTCTACTTGCCCGCACCGAATCCACCGATGCTGGCCGATTCCATTCGCACCAACGGCGTCGGGGCCGCACGTCGCCTGATGCGCACCGCGGAATCCGCGACGCTGGTGGACAATCTCCGCAACTTCAATCCGGCGGATGTGGTGAACTCGAATCTGTATCCGTCGGAAGTTGCCTTCTTCGAGGGGAGGCTGACGGGCAGGTTCCTCGGCATTCCCTTCCCCGAAGCGACGATCACTTCGCGCCGCTTGCCCACCGTGAACCCCGGTGCGACGCCGAGCGGTGAAACCATCGCCCAGCTCAGTTTCAGAACTCCGGCGAATTCCTGGGTCGGACGGCTTATCGGCCAGCCGATTGATTTTAGCTGGGACATCAAAGACACGCCGGACACCAACATACTCGGGTTCTTCACCGGCTTGAGAGCGCAACTTGAAATCGCGAGTAATGAACTGGCCCAGGCCGGCTTCGCGCCCGGATGGCGGGCGAAGGCGGGGAACCTGACCGACCCGCAGGCGCTGATCGACACCGTCCGTGATTCAGTCGCGACGCAATTGCCGAAGTTCGCCTTCACCAACGATTTGCCCGAGGTGACGATTTACTCGCCGCTCTCGTGGGCCGCACCATCCAGTTCTGCATCAAGCCCGGGCGCGGTCATGTTGACGGCTGATCTAAACCTCTATGGCTTCTCGCCCGGATACGCGCCGGACACGGCGGGCGACAGCCCGATCTCAATGGCGATGAGGACGGGTGGTTTCGCCGCCGAAGGCCATATCAACTTTTTTCCTGACAGCGCTTTCGCGTTCTGCGTCGATGACGCCAGGTTTTCCATCACCCCGGAGTACGTGAGCGGCCCGCCGGGGGGAGGGGGTTTCCAGACCGCCAGCATTCTCGTGCCACACATCAAGGGCCAATTGACTGGATTGAACGTGACAAACATTTTCCCCGGTTTTGCCTTCAACGACGCCAGCGCAGACTTCGACAATCTTGCGACCAAGTTTCTGCGCCTGCGCAACAACTTCCCACCGACCGCCATTCCGCCTCTCACCGTGCAGCCGCTTTTGTCCGGCCGCACCGACATCACGGCCGACCTTGAATTCTCCCGAAGCACCTCCCTCGCGCGGACGGCGCTGCCATCCTTGACCGTCGATCCGCTGCTTTTGGGCGTGCCTCTGGTGGAACCGCGCCTCGCGCTGCACGGAGTCGGCGGACCCAACGCGCGTCTCGTGCTGTCGCCGGATCGGTTGAGCGCCGCCGGTGAGTTGCGTGATGCCGGAGGGAACGAAGTAAACTTTCTCGAAATTCGGACACCGGGTGCGTCACCAGCCACGCTGATCCGCGTTTCGAATTTGCCTTCCGCCAACTTCGCTGTGAATGGAAGCGACCTTGGCCACTTCACCGCCACGGTGAACGTGGACTTGAGCAGTGCCGTCCAGATTACGATCCTGCCGGGAGAGACGATCGGTAATTTGAATGTGCCGAATTTCACCCTGCCGTTCACCAGCGGCGGCGAACTCAGAATGAGCCTCCAGTCCGACGGCAATTTTAGCATCCAGGGACGGCTCGATGGCGCATTGAACATCCCGCCCTTGGGCACGATCGACGGTGGCGCCACGGTTTCAATGGATCGCAATGGCGCCACCATCACTGGCCAGTCCGGCGGTGCGTCGGCCACGTTGCGAGTGGATTTCAACACGCGGGAGGCGACTTTCAGCGGAACGCTCCGCTTTCCGCCCTTCTGCATTTTCGACAACCGCATCAACCGCATTTGCCTCAGCGGGCCGGGCGGTGAAGACATTTCATTTACGGTGACTCCCAACGGAGTGTGCGCCAGCGGAGTGGAACTCAAGCTGTCCGGCTTCCATCCCAACGGCGGCGTTCTCACCGTCACGCTGCCGGAACTCTGCCTCGGGCCAAGTGACGTGTTCTCGGTGTCCGTGACCAACGGACGCCCTGACCGAATCAAGCTCGGTGGTTTTGAACTCAGCGGGCTGGATCAATTTGATTTCAACGTCTCCGGTGATTTCCGGCTACACACACTCATGGTGCAAATGCGGGGTGGCATGGCGCTCTCAGGAATCTTCGACGCCGGCTTTGATGCCTTACTCAATCAAGACGGCTTCAGCCTCGCGAGCCGGGGCGACACCCAGCGCGTGCTCGGATTTGATTTCGGCGATGGAGCAAATCCGGCGTCCCTTTCCGCGACCGGCCGAATCGACAACCTCAGTTCCTTCGAGTTGCATTTCGCGGGAGGACTCACGCTACCGTTCGCGACCTTCCAGATGCAAGGCGACATCCCGGCCAACGGCGCATTCACGCTCCAACCCAGCGTTACACTTGCAGAACTGAACGCGACACCCGACTTCCCCCTCAAGGACGTGCTGCCGCAGTTGAAGTACGAACCTTCCGATTATCGAGCGAAAGTTCTTGCCAGCAACCCCGCCGGGTATTGGCGACTGTCGGACGGCGACGGCGTGGCCCGCGATGATCGGCCTGTCGCTCTGAAACGAAACGGAACCTATCAAGGTGGGGTGAGTCGTCAGATCGAAGGCGCCTTCGGTTCGAGTGGCAACACGGCAGCGGAATTCAATGGCAGTGACGGTTTGGTGAGAATTCCGCCTACCGGCCTAACCCCGAACAACGCGGGTTTCACGGTTGAACTCTGGTTCCGTCGAAGCAACGACGGGGATCTGCAATGCCCAATTTTCTGTCCCCAGGCTCTGGCCGGTCAGTTCGATGTCGATGGATGGCAATTGGGGTTGGTGCAGGGTCTTTTTTCTCCGAACGTCGTGTTAGATTGGGCCATGGCCGGACTGACCCGCCCCGACGGTAGCCCCGCTCCCGCCTTGGAGTCCCGCACCTCGTTCCGGGATACCGACTGGCATCATGTCGTGGCCGCTTGGGATGGCCTGATCCAGTCGCTCTACGTGGATGGCCGCCTCGAAGCGTGGCAGAGCGTACGCGGGAACCCGCCAAACTCCACCAGCAGCATTGGCCTCGCTGCCGCCGTAACGTCAACGGAGGCGGTTTGGTTCTTCTTAGGGCGCCTCGACGAAGTCGCCATCTACCAGCGCGGGCTGTCGCCCGTGGAAGTCGCGGACCATTGGGCCACCGCCGGTCGCGGCGCGCTGCGGCTGGAAGGGAAGCTCAACTTCTTCGGGCTGCAGAACGGGCCGCAATTCCAGGGCGTGCTCAACCAGGACGGCGGCTGGGCGGTGGAACTTACCACCGGTGCGGGATTTGGTTTGCCGAATCTCAACGAGTTCAGCCAATTCGGGCTGTCTGTTGCCAGTGCCGACGCGCGTGTCTCAATGCTGCACGCGCCCAATGGCGCTGGTGACATCGTGAGTGTGCGCGGCGAAGCGCAGTTGCCCGGTTTCCTCGGCGGCGGTCGTGGCCAGCGCCTGCGTGCGATCGCTACTTCACCCAACGACTTCCTGTTCCAAGTGGATCACGAGGGCGACCTGGGCTTCTTCTTGCCGTTCCACCTCCATCGCCTGCGCGTGGAACGGCAGGGCGGCAATCCTATCGTCGCGGAACTGACCGGCGACGTGAAGTTGGTCTCCGCCGGGACGGAAGGGTTCGAGAACCTCGACCTCGTGACCGTGCCGGTGCTCGGCCAATTCGGAGGAAACACCTTCAACCTGAAGAACACCGGGGCCTTCACTGTTAACGCCGGTCCGGCGCATCTCAGCTTCACCGCCAACGCGCTTCAGTTCGGGCCGGAACTCATATCCGCAGCCGGCACACTCGAAATAGGAAACCGGACATTTTCCAGCGCGAGCCTGCGCTGGGCCGCCAATGGCTCGCTCCAATTGAGCAATCATTTCGACACACAATGGGAGGCGGTGACAGTCCCGCAGCAGTTCTGCTGGTGGGAGTGCCCATGCAACAGCACGTTGGAAATTTGCCACTGCCCCTTGGTCCAGCGGTGCGAGACGCGCAATGTCATCCTCTACCACCAACGGCTGGCTTTGAATCTCGATGTGCAACGTGAAGCGAGCGGGTGGAAATTCGCCATCGGCGGAACTCTGGCCGCCGCAGTGCAGGATTGCAGCAAGACGGTCCATCTCGCTGACTTTCCTGCATCCTGCCCCAATCCACCCTGGGTTGTTCAGCCAATTTACATAAAGACAGGCGCCAGTGGCACGGCGGACGATTCTGGAAGCGTCACGCTCCAAGTGAATCCACCGTTGGGATCCTACGGTTCCTTCACTTTCGATCTGTGGTGAACAGTCCGCTTGAACTTACCGGTGGAACAATTTGGTGAAGTCGTCGTTGGCGATCTTCACGACTTTTTTTTCCAGCTTTGAGTTGGCGATGAGGTCGTTGAGTTTCGCCTCCCACGCCGCGCCATCCATCGAAATAGAAGTCGAACGAACTCCCGTCATCGCGGCACGCGCTTCGTCGCTTCGGCGGCTTGAATCTGCAACTGATTACGCTGCTGCCGGAAGAACTCCGTCATCTGCTCCAGCGTGGGCGCGTTCTCCAGCAGATGACGGTAGCCTACCGCTGCACCAAAAAGAACAAGGCGCAGCAGTGTTCGCAGCCATACGTTCGGGAAGAAGCGCTTGATGCACAGATCTTCTGACCGCTAAAACCGCGGGTGAAATCGCTGTTTCGGGTTTTCTTCAAGCGAAGAGGGTTCTTGCCTCGAAAGTCTTCGGCTCGAACCTTGTCCTCGACTGCAAAAAGCCCGTGGTTGCTGCGTCAAAACATGGTCACTACTCGTCGCAAAATCGTCGAGTGGTGGAGTGGTGCCGGTGGCGGGACTCGAACCCGCACGACTTTTTACGGTCCCGGGATTTTAAGTCCCGTGCGTCTGCCATTTCGCCACACCGGCTCACCAATAAAATCAGGCACTTCGTGAAAGTGCGGAGATTGAGATTGGCGTTGGTGCGAATAGTTGTGCTGCGTTCACGGCGTGAAAGCGAATGCCACGGCGTGTGACACCACGCCGGTTGCCGGAACAGACCGCCAATCTCATGGCGCTAGATTCACCAAAGGCGTCGAGGGTCGCAAGCAACCAATCCGTGGATTGCGGGAACGCAACGATCACATTTGAAGGCAGCGGACGTTTGAAGATGGCAACACTGGAGCCAAGCAAACGCGTCGCGTGCTTTTGGGCGTCGAAGACACGCAATCCGGTTCGGAGCATTGCTGAAGCGCGCACCGACTTGGGGTGCGATTTCCAAAGCACAGTTTGTAGATTTCGATCTGAAGTCGACGACACACTTCGTTGAAGCGTTCAGCCGCGCACTGAATTCGCAACCGAACTCCAGGAATGTCACGTCCAGTTTTCCGGAGTCAGGTCAAAGGGAGCGTGTACGCCGTCATGGAAGAGTGAAGCGAGATTCGGCAATGGAAATCAGATTTCACGGCCGCCTGAGACGGAAGAATTCCGTTGATTGCAGACTGGCACCGGGAAGGTGGTGTTCGAGCATCCCATTCGTTCGAACGAATGGAGGAGCGATCGGCGTCCAAATTGCGGTCGGAACCGCCTCGGGCGCGGATTCGAGGACGTCGCGCCACGCGGTTTGGCGCCATGAGACGATGACTGCGTCCTGCCCGGAGCGGATCAATAGCCTGGGCGGTGGCGGCGGGACGAAGACCGTCCCGACGAAATCAATGAGATCGCCGGGTGTCGTCGGCAGGCGAACCGGTGGGGAAGCGCAGGCGTGACGATCCGGCGTGAGCGGAACGATCCAGATTCCATTCACGCCGCCAATCGTCGCCGCACCGATCAGAGCATCGCCGTCGGGCGTCCAGAGCGCGCCTTCTCGAAATCCTTCGACCGTCCGGAAGCCGGTGATTTGGAACAAGTCGGTTCCGTCAGGATTCACGACGTAGAGATCTTCGCCGCTCTCGGGAATGTAGGTGAACTGGTAGTGAGCGAACGCGAGTTGCCGGCCATTGGGTGACCAAGCGGGACGACGCGGTTTTAGTATTCCCACGGGGATTTTCTGTTTCGCGGTCGTGTCCGGATCGGTCACATAAATGCCGAGATTGTTCGAAGCGAAGCTGAGATTGTGGAACGCGAGGCTGCCGTCAACGGGACTGACCATCGGCGCATCGTCCGCGCAATCCGCGCCGAAGTTCACCGGCGTCACAATGCCGTCGAGTCCCGTGCGGAAAAGTCCGCAGCCGTGATCGAACACGAGATTGGTCTGGCCGTATTCCCAATCGAACCCGACGATCAAATTCGTGTGGGTAATGAGCCGCGACTCCGCGCCGGTAAGCAAATCGCGAATCCAAATGTTGCCGTTGTTGACCGGAATCGTCGCGAAGGGATCGCCTTCGCGAAGGAACGCGAGGAAACGGCCTTCCGGTGACAAGCGCGGACGCACGCCTTCGGTGATGTAGTGATCGCCGCTGCCATCGAGGTGAATCGCCCAGATGCTTCCCGTGCTGCCGGAACGGCGGCTGTAGAACACCGTGCCGTAAGGGTAAGTGGGGATTCCGTTTGTGACCCCGGTGCCGGGCGGGACATTGGTGCCACCGCCGCTCACATTCGTGTTCAGCACGTCTGGCTTGGGTGTGAAAGTGTAGCTGGCGAGTTGCAGCGAAGATATCTGCGAGCCGTCCGCCGTCGTGCCATAGAACTGCACTTGTGAATTGCTGCTAATCGGGAACGGCGCGGCGTACTCCTGATACGCGCCCGCACTCAATCGGTAGAGAACGTGAGCCGTGGCGGGTATCATCGTGAAGGAAACGTTGATGGGATTCTCGTAATGGCCCGGCGTCGGCGCGACGGTGACGAGCACCGGTTCGGCCGCGCGCGGGCTGGAATAGCTGAAGAGCGAGATGGCCGGATGATATTGGTTCGCGATTCCGTAGGCGGCGTTCAGCGAGAGCGAGCTGAAGTTTTGCGGCGCTGGATTGCCCAGACCATTCGTGACGCCGCGGTCCACTTCTGCCACGACGGAAACGGAACCGGGCAAACCGGTCAACGACGTAATCCAATCGCCGCCACTGAGCGAGGCGACGAACGTCGGATTGGAATTCACGAACGGCTCGTTCGCGAACAGCCAGACATTGGCCCGCGTGCCGTTCGCGGTCGTCTTCGGCAAGGCGTTGCTGCTGGTCTGAACGTAATTGGTTCCGCTTTGGGTGAAGACCTGGGACTGCGCGGAGGAGAACGTGTTCGAGCCTCCCGAAAGCAGCGCGAATTTCCCAATCCCCAGCGGCGCGAAAGCGGTGATGACATTGCCGCTCGTGCCGACGCCAAAACCGTAGGTCACATGCAACTCGTCGTTCGTGCCCGCCGGCCGCACCCCGACCGCGCCGTCGCCGAACTGCACGATGCCGAATCCGCTGACGCCTTCGTTCACGTAATAGACGCGCTGAATCGCCGAGGTGAAGCTCGTGATGGTGGGCGCGCCGAGAGCGAAGCTGCCCGCCGTTTCAATCACCCGGTGAGCGATGATGTTCGACTCACCCGGCACATAGAACAGCAAGCCCGGCGTGGTTTGACCGTCCCGGCTCCAGGTGAATTTGCCAAAGGCGTACTCGGTGCCTGCATGGAGTTCCACGCGGTAGAGAGTGTTGGTCTGGTTCGCATACGAATGGGCCGCGAAGGTGTCGTTGCTCCCGCGCCTCATGCCTGCAACGAAATCGGTGACAGCAACACCGAGACGAAGGGAGTTGGCGCTGGTGAGATGGCCTTCCGCCGCCAGTTGATCCTGGAAGTGCGCCAAATTATCACCAATGAAGGCAAACAGATCGAGCAAGCTGACTCCCGGATCGTAGTCCGCCTGAGATCCCGCCGCCAACGAACTGAACGGCGTGGTGGTTCCATAAGGCGCGTCCATTCCCACCAGCAGGTTCGGACCAACGTGCGCCGGCTGAACGACGATGGGAGCGTTGGAACTCGACAGATCCAGAAGATGAATGCGGTTCCAAGCCAGCGATGTCACCGCAATCGCATCGCGGTTGGTCTGCACAAAACGTCCCACCGCCAAAGAACCCACCTGCGCGACGCCCGTAGGTTTCGCCGCTCCCCACACCAGCGCCCCGCTCGCGTTTTGGAAACCAACGCGCGCGTTGCCCGTGATCTTGTCGAGCACCAGTGCGTCGATGCGTCCGTCTCCATCGAAGTCGCCGTTGCTGATGAACTCCGTGGGCGTTTCGTAAACGAACGAGGCCGCGAGGCAACTCGAACTCAGCAAAGCGAAAACCAACGCGACCGCGAAGACCGCGCCGCGTCGTCCGTCGCAACCTTGCGACGCCCGTCGCCAAATGTTTTTTAGTCGCGTGTTCATGCTACGGGAGAGTCACGACCCCGGCTTGGATGATTTGATCGACCTCGTGGTTCGCTTTGAAGCGGACCAGATAATACCGGTAGGACGCGCCGCTGATGACGGGCTGCGTGTCGAACAGATAGATTCCGTGGCCGTCCCTTTCGTCACCCGGAATCTGCTCCGTATTCGGGGAGCGTCCGATCAGTTTGTCGATCGCATCGAATCCGTAATAAAACTGATTGGTATAGGGCTGGACGGCGATTTTCTCCATGAGCGGTGACACCTGGGTCACGTCACCTGATACCTTTGGAAAATTGGAGTTGGTAATCTGCTGTCGATAAAGCGCTGCCGGCAAAACCACATCGGTGCCGCCGGCCTTTCGGCGGAACAAATGATGATTCGCATCAAACCGATAGAGCGGGTCAACCCGCTGTGCGTCGCGGAAAGCACTCATCGAAAACCTTCTCTTTGTCTCATCGACTTCCACGTAGCTGTCGAGGAACGGCACCATTCCAATCCGTACGCCGACCGGATAATCCTGGCTGAGCGCCAGATTCAATTGATTCGCTTGATCCAGATAATTGCTCATCAATCGCGCCTGAATGCCGGGGTGAAATGCGGCGACCGCCGGCAGTGAACGGAATGGCCACTGCACCACGTCCGGCGGCACCGGCGCGTGCCAGGTGAAATTCCACGCTGCGGAAATCGGTCCGTTGGAACCCTGCGCGTCCACGGCGCGAACGGTGATCCGATATTCCACATTCGCCGAGACGTTCACGTTCATGCTGAACCGCGGGCCGGGACCGAAATTGGGTCCGATGGGCACGGTCGTTCGCAATTCTGTAAAGTGAATCGATGCGACCGTAGCCAGTGTGACGTACTCGCTGCCCAGGGCCAGATGCTCGGATTTCGCGATTTGGAATCCCGAGAATTCAATGGGCTTCGTACCATCGGGATCATCGAGACGGTGAACGAGAACCGCGAAGCGATAAACTCCGGCGGTGGGACAAAACCAATTCAGCGCGACTTGCGGACTTGCGACAGTGCCCACCGCGTTGGGTTCGGCCAGCACTGGTGTCGGAAGCTGGGGCGGCTTCACATCCTTGCATCCGATCAATGCCATGGGGCTGGGATTGCCATGCTCATCGAGCAGTTGGACGTAATAGCAGAGACGCGCGGGCGAAACCGGCATGGCGTCATCGGCGCGGACGACTTCAAAGGACGGCTTGGTAAAATCATGTTTTGCCGCGCCTTGCGACAGCAACGTGAGCGTGCCGTCGTTCACCTGGCGATAAAGCCGATACTCGCGCGTGCGCGGCGTCAGACGAAAACGAATGTTGATGGGCGCCACCGCTCCGAGATCTGCGCTGCGCGCGATGTGTTGCGAACAATCGGCATCTCCAGGCAGGTTCACCACGCAACCGCGGATGCTGGGCAATGGTCCAAACAAACAAGCGGGATACAGGATGGCGTAAGTGCCGTTCGAGCTGGCGGTGGAAATTCCCGCATCCACCCAAACCACGCCGTTCGTTGATGTCTGAATTAGCACCGGCGGGTTCGAGGAAAAATTGAATTGCATCGTCACGGTGCCGCTGACGTCCGGCGTCGGATTGATGGCCGGTACGCAGTACGTCCCGTTGCCGTATCCTTTATTGATCGCCGCGAGCAAAGGGTCACTCGCACTCACCGCGGTGAGCAAAACCTGCCCCGCATAAAATTTGACGTTGGCGCGCTGGTTCACCGGCGGATCGTTTGTGAATTCATAATTCGCCGAGCGTGAAATGGATCCATAAGCGGTTCCCACCACGCACCCGACTTGCGGCTGATAGACCACGTCGGTGCGCGGCGTGAAGTCCACCTCCACGTGATCGATGCCCGCCGCAAAGTAGATGGGTCCGAAGGATTGCGTGCTGTAATATTGGTTCGTCAAATCGAACCGCACCCACGCGATGCCGGGGTCACGCCGGTCACAAATGAATCGATAGGTCCGCCTTCCGGCGTCGAAATTGGTGAGAATTTCCGTGGCCACATTCGTGAGAATCACGGCCGCCGTGCCGCAACTGCCGATGACCGTGCCCACCGTCGCTTCCGGCCCATCGCGCTGCCGCAACACACCGGACACCGGCGGGCTGTGAGGCGAGAGCAGCGGGTCACACGCGGCGACACTCACGGCGCGAATTGTGTACCAGTAGTTGCTCAGGCCGGGAACTTTCGGCGAGCCGGCGAAGTCATCGAGGAAGGAGTTTCGATTCGTGGCCGGGTCGTGAGCGACCACGCCGACGCGATTGCTCAACGGCGTGCTGTCGTTCGTAAACGTCATCGTCGGATTGGCCCAGCGGTAAATCCAGTAGTTCGTGACGCGCTCGGCGGCGGCGTTCGTGTTTTGTTTCCACAAGATGCGGAAGCGCTGCTCGTTCGTGGTGAGTCCGCCACCCAACTCGGTGATTTTCGGTTCATCGCGAATGCTGGGGTCGGTCGGCGCAATGGGCGGAACGCGACGGCAGGCGCGCGTGAGTCCACCGGGCGAAACCAATCCATCGCGACCGAGAATGTCGCGCGCGGTGACGAAGTAATAAAACTCTTCGCCATCCGCGAACGCCTGCGCGCCGGGGCGGCTGCGATGGTTGTTGTCGGAGAAGAAATAGGTCGTGCGGTCAGCCGGATCGTTCGCCGCTCCTGGACCTGCGCCGGTGGAAAAATCTTTCGTCGCCATCGTCGGCGCTTCGTTGGCGAGACGGAAGTTCGGATTGCTGTAAAGCTGCGCGAGTGTCGGCGGAATCATGTGAAAGAAGACGCTTTCAGCGTTCGATCGCGGAATCCTCCAGACGTTGAATCCATAGCTGAGCAATGAAAGTCGGCGCAACGCGTCCGGTGTCCCCCAGCGCAGACGAATCGCGAGATGGTCGCTCGGGTGATTGGTCACGAGTTGAAAGGGCTGGCCCGGCGCGGGCAGCACCACTGGAGCACCCGGCGTGATCGTCACTCGACCCAGGACATCGCCCGCGACACCAGTGACGGGGTTGGCCTCGCGCATTTCGTAAGTCGTCACCCCGGCGATTGGCTCAGTGAACCCCTGCCCCAGCGAGAGTTTGAGGCCGGGATGATTGAGCGCGAGCAAGCGCATCATCGTCGCCATCTGCTGATTGGTCGCGGCGACTTGGAACAGAGTCAGGACTTTTTGTGGCAACGGCTGATTCGTGATACCGGGAGAACGTCGCAGTACACCGTCCAGCGTTTGCGCCAGACCGGAAAGACTCTGTCCGAGCGAAACCGATTGGTTGAGCAAGGTGCTAATCGCGGCACCATCCGTCTGCTGAAATAAATCCCCGCGTTGATTGAATGGGAAGCCGCTGGCCGGACCTCCTGCTTTGCCAAACACCAGGAACCGTTTGCCGCGAAGCAACGCCGGATCGACCGATCCAACGAGCACGTAAGAAAAGTCCTGGCTGCCCGCATCACGAATCGTAGTGCCGACAGTGAAGATGAGATCGTTGATGGGGGCCTGGGCAAAGCTCCAAGAGCCAAGCACCAAGCTCCAGAGAAACACCAAACTCCAAAGCCCAATCAGTTGACGCCGCAACCAAGGTTTGCGGTTTGGAACTTGGAGCCACCGCTGCTCGCAAAGTAGCGCAGACTTGCAGTCTGCTGTATCGCAGGTTTTCAACCTGCGGACCTCGCGAAACAAGAACGTCGCGCCGCACTCGGACGGTCTGCCGACTGCAAGTCGGCGATACGGCAGACTACAAGTCTGCGCTACATCGTTTACCCTGGCTTGGAGCTTCTCTGGAGCTTGGAGCTTGGTGTTTGGAGCTTTCATCAGAAGTCCACCGAGTAATCCACGCCGCCGTCATTCACGATGCCCTTGATCGTGACGCCCACGCAGGCTTCGAGGCAGAAGGGACAGGAGCCAATTTCCGCGCAGAGTTCAGCCGAGCCGCCGAGGATCATCTCAAACCCATCCGGCCCGAGTTGGAGCGAGGCAAACGATGCCATCTCCAGGTGGCCGCTGATCAGGCAAATCACTTCCGCATCGATGGATTTCTTCTGCCGCATCCCGATTTTTCCAGAGCGCGGGCCATCCATGTAATACATCGCTGACGTGATCCCAACTTCCAGATCGAGAAAGCAACTGGACGTGCCGAACAAAATTTCCGAGAGCGAAACACTGGCGCCGAACTGCACATAAATGCCGGTGAAGCTCGTGGCGTTGTCCAGAACCTTGCGCGCTTCCGGGTCGATGAAGATGAGCGGCTCCAGAGTGCAGGCATGTCCGACAAACATGCCGGCTTGAATATCCACCGGGACTCCGAGGATTGTGATCGTGCCCGCCGCTTTGGCGCCGAAAAAGTTTTCGGTCGCGCCGATCGCGAGTGTCGCGCCGACTTCATTGATGCTGCATCCCTTGAGTCCGATCTTGCCTTTGACATCGAACAAGCCACCGATGCCGATGACGGTTCCGCCTTGCAACGTCCAGCGTGCCTCCACGGTCAGGGTCAATTTGCTCGGCGGTATCGGGCTGAGGCCGAACCATTCGAGCGGCACATCACGCGCTCCGATGACCACTTCGGCCGCAGGCAGGCCGGCCGGGATGCACTCGATGGGTGAGGATTGCGAATCCAGCTCGGTGATCTGCATGTAGGCGGTGAACTTGATTTCGTCGCCCAGGTGCAGGGACACGTCCGCATCGAGACGAATCTTCTTAAGCGCGTCGCCATTGAACGTCGGTGCGCCGCGAATTTTTGCCGCCGCCAAACTGTCGCTGAAACTGCCCGGCCCTTTCATGGGCTGGAACTTGCCGTCCGTCGCGCTGACGAGTTGCGAGGAGATGGCGTTGCGGATGGCTTGGTTGACTTGCTGGAACAGCGTGTCGAGCAGCGTGTTCAACAACGCGTCATCCTCGTAGAGGAATTGCTTGAGTGTCTCCTGATACTTCGCGGGCATGGACGACGCGAGGAACGTGACGATGAGCCGTTCGCGGATCGACTGCCGGGCCGCCGCGGGGTTTGCTGTGAAGTAATCGCGGGCCGGAGTGACGGCGCTGGCCAGGAGATTGGACACACCGACAGCGGCGAGCTTTTGATACTGGTCAAGCGCTCCCGGCAGGCTCGTGACGGAGTTCAAGGCAAGATTGAAATCGCCATTCGCCGCCGCGACGGCGTTCTTCACTTTGCCGAACTCGCCACGAATATCGCGCAGGTCGGCCTCCAGTTGCGCGAGGGTCGGTTCGAGTTCGGCCAGCAATCCATTCGCGACGTCGTCCCCGAAGTTCGCCGTGACACCGGGCGGCAGCGGTTGGTCCCCGGCAATTTTTTGCAACAGCGTCCGGACGGCGTGCCGATTTCCAGAACCGTCCTTTGCGACGATCTGGAGGAGCAAGTTGATCGTACCATCCACGTCCGTGAGCGTCTTGTTCAACTGGCCCACCACGCTGTTCACATTGCCGGCGGTGCCATTGATCTGGCGAATGCCGCCCTTCAAATCCACGGTGGCGTTCGCGACGATATTGGAAACGTTCTTCAGAAAGTTCGGCGCGTCGCTGCTCATCTGATTCGAGAGTTGCTTCACCATTTCGTTCAGGGCGGGATCGAGTGCGCTCGTCAAAACGGGACGGAAGAAGCCGTCCATTTGATCGCGCAGCGTGTGTTGCAGCCCGTGCAGCCCGCGCGTCAACCCCGTGCTGTCAACCGCCCCGGCGAAGGCCTGGTTCACGGCATTCGAGAGCGAGTTGATGGGGCCGTTGATTTCGTCGAGCGCGTCGTTGACGAAGTCGAGCGCCTTGATGCGGGGCAACTTGAGTTCAAGGTCCTGGGAGAAATCGATGTCCGCTTTGCCGGGCGTGAGTTGCTTCAAGCGGCTGCTCACGTCGATCACTGGCAGCTCGACCTTGGAATCTTCGAGCGATGAGAACTGACGCAGTCCTTTGCTCCACAGCAGCGGGTAATCGAACTTCGCCACTTCAATCCAATCCTTCTGCGCGCGTGGGTGATAAACCTCGGTGCCGCCGTCGCGATACTCCCCAATGGAAACGCCGAATGGAAAGCCGCGATGCGTCGGATCAAACTTCGCTTTGTTGAAGAAGTTCTCCGTGCCGATGTTCCAGCCGAGATCCTTCCCGCCTTTGTCGAGCGAGCGCCAGCCGCCCATCACGGAAATGTCCGCCGCCGTCGCGCTCGTCGGCGTGATGTGCAGATGCACTTTCAGATCCTCGAAGAAGAACACGTCCATCTTGCCGGCGATGTTGTAAAAGCCCGTCGGGGGACGCTCGGCGAGCGGCACAGCCCAATTGTTGAAGTAGCCATCTCCCGCAGTGGAAATGCGGTAGTGACTGGTGCCGGGCCCTTGCAACGAAAGTTCCGCCGGGACCGGGAAGCGCGAGTCGCAACCCTCAATGTTGTCAGCCGCAGTCACCAAATTTCCGTTGGGCTGGAATCCAAGCGCTGCGTGGAGCGCCTCTGGAATGAATGGCAGTTTCGTCTCCACGCCGAGCACGAGTTTGCGCGCCAGATCGTTGCACGCCGTGCTGTTTTTCTCGGATCGGAACTGCAAGGTCAACGGAGTGAAATCGGTGTTCCAATACGCAAGATGCTTCGGCGGCAGGCCCGGCGGAACGTCCGCCGATTCCAGCCCGCCGCGACAGAGGAATTTCATCCCCTTGAACTCCTGCACAAAACCAGCCGGCTGCGCGGGGAACGAAATGGCACCGTCGGTGAGCGACTTCAAATTCTCGCTGTCGCGATACGACAGCGCGTAGCGCGTGAAGGTGAACGCGTAACCGTAGAGCGTCATCGAAGATGGGAACGTCGCCGCCTGGTGAATGCCGCTGATGCCGGAGAAGCGCGCGTAGTATTTCGACTGCGGCACGAGCGGATACCAACCGCTGGGCACGCCCGCGAGAACGCTATGGCCGAACGCGGGCCCTCGAAAATTGAGTCCGGCGTAATTCGCCAGGCCAGTGATGTAAGCGGGCTGATCGGGGCGCTCGATGTAAGTCGCATTGGCGTCGTCGCCGAATCCGCTGAAAAGAATCACGGCTGGCCGGAACTCACTCGCAAACGTCGTCTGGTCGGCGCGCAGAAATGTGCCGGGCATGTGAAACATCCCTGGTTCCACGTCGGAAGTGCGCTGGGCGAAGTTCGTGCCGCCGAGAAAACCCCACGTCAGATTTTGCGGCGGCACCGTGCCGTTGCCCAACAATCCGCCGTCGCGCGTGAACTGAAGCTGGCCGGTGTCGGTGGTGAACTGTAGCGTTGTGTTCCCGATCAAAGTCAAACCGTTGCAACTCTTGTCGGCGCAATCACGCGCGTATGAAACCGGGACTGGCCCGCCGAGTTGCAGGTAGCTCGCAGCCTCATCGATCAGATCGTCGGTGATCAGCAGACGCCCGCCGGTCGTCGTAATGTGGCCGCCCGCACTCTCGCTCGTGTACGGGAAGTGCGGACGCAGTTGGGTCGCGCTCAAGTTGGCGTCGATCGACAACAGCGCCGCGCCGTTGGCATCGGCGCGCACGGTCGCCGCTCCCGTCGCGCTGGCGATGTTGTGGAAGTAACGGTCGTTGGAGATTCGGTCAGCAGTTGACGGATCAACGAGCGTCGGTCGAGCTGCGTTCAAGGAATCGTCTTCCTGCTGCCGCACGTAGGCAAGTGTCAGCGGCGCATTCAACGTGAGATCGCCGGCGGCCAGAGTCCAGGTGAGCGACGGCGATTGAATCCAAAACGGCCTGGTTTCTTCCGCGCCGTAAATGGGTCCGGTCACAGTGAACGTCGCCGCTTGCGGAATGAGCTGATCGTCCAGCAGCGCGTTCGCGAACGTCGAAGTTGCGGACGTGATGCGGTTGCTCGTGCCGCCGGTGCGCGTGCTGAAGCCCATTGGGTATCGGAGAATGATGTTCGCGCGAGTTCCATTCGCCGGGCTGATCGTCAGGCCAATCCGGTCGAAGGTGATGCCATTGAGGACTTCGCGATCCGGGATCGGCCCCGTCACGCCAATGGTGCCCGAGGTCACTTCCGCGTGTCCGTCATCGAACAGATTCACGTTCACGAAGTTGCCGCCGTTGCCAAAGTGGTAGGCGGGTTTTGCCACCAGATAACCCGAGTTGTTGTTGATCAACAGCAGGCTCTGGACGGCGCCGCCGCCGATGAGGCCGGGGAAAGGCGCGTTGGCAATCGAACTGAAGCGCGTCTCCGTCGTGCCGAATAACAGGTCACCATTGAAGTCGAGCAACCTCACCAGCGGCAGGGCCAGCGAACCATCCGGGTTCATTGCGCCGCCATCCTCCGAATGCGCGAGCGATACCGTCGCGCTGTAGGTGTTCGCGGCCGAGGCGAGTTGCACGGGATTGACTTGGATGGTTGTGGCGAGATTGGCGATCGAGTTCGTTGCCGGCGCGTTCGCGTTTTCTGATGGCAACGCAAACGTGAAATTGTTTTCTGCCGGTACGTTGAGCGGCGCGATTTGCGCCGCGTTGTCCGTCAGTGTGGCGGACATCGTGGCGACGATGTTCATTGGCGGCGGCGCAGCCCCGAAATCGTGGAAGCGTCGTATCGTTGCCTTCGCCGGAATTGGGAAAGTGTTTGACCCCAAACTTGTCTTGAGCGCCCACAGCCGCCCGTAGCTCGCCGTGTCCATGTTCGCGAGCAAGTGTTGCGATCCATCGCCGAGGCGAGCGAGCGAACCGACCCAAAGCGGGCTACTCACCAGCGCGCCGGTGTTCCCATGTCCGGTGGCGTCGGCGGCAGTCGTCCCGCTGCTTTCGTTCAACTGCCAATAAGCGACCAAATCGGTTTCGTTGCCGGCGAGTGGGCGATTCCTGAGCAACTGAATTTCGTTGGTCGTGAGGGCGCGGTTCCAGATGGCGATCTCGTCCAGCGCGCCATGAAAGCGTTGCACGTAATTGTAATAGCGCCCGATCAACAACGGCTCCGAGTTCGTCGGCGCGCTCGGGGTCGAGGCCCAGGTTCCCGTTCCTACGACGTTGCCATCAAGAATGAGCTTTCCTCCCGAGGCATCCACGACCATCGCGGCGTGATGCCATGCGCCGTCAGCCACGGTGGCGACCGAGGTGGCATCGATCGCGAAATTGGCGAAGGTGCGATAATAAAATCCCCGCAGCTTGCCGTTCGCCACGAACAGGCTCCAGCCGTTGCCGCTGCCGTCCACGTATTTGCTGACGATTCCCTGCACCGGGGAGACGGTGTTCGTCGTGCGAAACCATCCTCCCGCCGTCAGCGGAAAAGCGTTCAGGTTCGTGTGATGCGGCACCTGGACGTAACCATTCACGCCGTCGAATTTGAGAGCGTTCGTCGCCACGGGCGCGAGGGCAATCGGCGCGGTCGAAGAGAACCAAGTTGGACTGCTCACCAAAGTTCCGCCCAGCGCTCCAGCGACCGCGTTGCTCGTCGTCGTTCCGAAGCCTTCATCCAAATGCCAAAGCCCGACCAGGCCATCCGTGTTGCCCGCGAGCCGGCGGTGCTTGATGTAATTCACCGCGCTGCTGTCGAGCGCCTGGTTCCAGATGGAGACTTCGTCGATGTCGCCATCGAAGCGTTCCGTGTAGTTGTAGTACCGGCCGATTTGCAGCGCCACCGTGGGGGCGGGCGTGCCCGCCGTGCCAGTCCACGCGCTGGCGGCGAACTGGACGCCATCCAGAAAAAGCCTCCCGCCCGCCGCATCCACCACGAGCGCAGCGTGGTGCCATTTTCCATCCGCCACGCTGCCCGCCGACGTGGCATCCATGGCGTAGTTCGCGAATCCACCACCTCGATAAAAGAATCCGCGCAAACGCCCGCCCTGGACGATCAGCGACCAGCCGTCGCCGACGCCGTCCACAATCTTGCTGGCGATGCCCCGAGTCAGCGTGGTGTTGGTGGTGCGAAACCAAGCGGTGACCGTCAGCGGGTAAGCATTGAAGGCGGTGTTGTGCGCCACGCTCACGTAACCATTCGTTCCGTCGAAGTGCAGTGCGTTGCCGGGACTCACCTGCGCGACCAGCGACGACGCGAACAAGCAGAGCGAAAGCGCCGCGCTTCCGAGCATCAAACGAATGCGGGATGACACATGGAGTCTCACGACGTGGTCAAACGGCTGCCCCTTGAATTCGAGAAAGAGTTAAGCACTCGCCGCTTACCTAAGAATTCGGGCGGCATGATTACAAACAATCGGAGGAAACTTTTGGAGTGTCAGAATGGATCGACGGCGCGCTGCGCCGGGTCCGCAAAGAACCAGCGGGCCAGGCGGTCGTAGAACTCAGCCGTTTCTTTCGGTGAAAACCGATCGGCCATCGCTTGCACCTCGCTGCGATCGACGATTTCGACATTCCCACGCGCGCTGAGTTGGATGCCAGCCACGGCTTCCGCCAACGCCGGGAGCCATTCGGGCACTGGCGTGGGCGACGGTGGCACGTTCCACACGCGCGCGGATTCTGTCATCCCGGCGACGGCGATGCGGTCGCCGGTCGAATCGAAACACGCGCTGAAAATATATCGGGCCCCCATGTTCAACCATTCAGTCAGCGGACGCCCCGTGTTCGAGTCCCAAAGACGCGCCTGGCCTGTCCATGAAGTGGTCAGAAGACGCCGCCCATCGGGACTGAAGCGCACTTGTGAAACCGGATGGTCGTGCCAGAACGGTGGTGTCAACGCCTGCCCGGTGCTGGCGTCCCACACCCGCGCCGTTCGATCCAGGGAGGCGGTCGCGATGCGACGACCGTCCGGACTGAACGTGGCGTGCTCGACGGTTCGCGTGTGGTCCAACGGCGGCGCGGCGAGCCGGCTGGTGCGGAGGTTCCAGATACCGGCGTGATTGTCGGCGGAGGCAGTGACGACTCTTTCGCCATCAGGACTAAACTCCGCCCATTTCACATGGTCGATGTGAGAGAGCGGCTCGCTGACGGGTTGTCCTGTTTGCGCATTCCAAACGCGTGCGCTCCAATCGTGCGAGGCCGTCAGGACGAAGCGGCCATCGGGGCTGAAACAAGCGGTGCGTACTTCAGCATTGTGCTGGAGCGGCGGCGTGATCGGCTGGCCGGAGCGCGGATTCCAAATGCGCGCGCTCCCATCCATGGAAGCGGACACGATTTTCTCTCCGTCAGGACTGAAGCGAACGGAGCCGAGATGTCCGGTGTGCTGAATGGTGTCCGTGATTTGCCGCCGGGTTCCCGCATCCCATACGCGCACTTTGCCTTCCCATGTGGCGGTGACGAACAGCCGACTGTCCGGGCTGAAATCCGCGAAACTTACTGCACTCTCATGTTGCATGGGTTCACCCAGAGGCCGGCCCGTGCGCGTCGCCCAAAGCCGCGCCGTTCGATCGGCGGAAGTGGTGAGCATCGATTCGCCGTCCGGGCTGAAATGGATCGAAGTCACAACATCGTCGTGACGCAATGCCAGCCCAACGGAGCTGCGCGGGCGGACATTCCAAACCTGGACGATCGAGTCGTACGAGGCGGTGACCACTTGCTCGCCATTCGGACTGAAGCCCGCCCCCGCGATCTGCTCGCTCTGATGCAGCGGCTGGCACAGGCGTATTCCCGTGCGGACATCCCAGAGCCGCGCGGAACCGTCCAGCGCGGTGGTGAGCAGAGTTTGTCCGTCGGGGCTGAATTCCCCGAAGCGCACTTCAGCTTCATGCACGAATGGATCGCCAACCGCCGCGCCATTGGTCGCATTCCATAAACGCACGGTGCGATCCTGCGACGTGGTGAGAAAGAATCGGCCATCCGGACTGAATGCGGCGCAATGTACTTCGCCCTTGTGAATCAATGGCGCTCCCAGCGCTTCGCCGCTGCGCGAATCCCAGAGTTGTGCCGTGCCCCCTGCACCGCCAGAGACCAGACGATTTCCATCCGGACTGAACGCCAGTGTCTGGACGGCGCCACGCTGGATCGGCAGGCGAAAGAGCGAGTCATTCGACATCACGCTCCAAACGCGGATGGAACCGGACTCCGCACCCGTGACCACACGCTGGCCATCCGGGCTGAATCGTGCCAAACGGATTTCTGTCCAGTTGGGGCGGAATTCCCGCTTCAACTCGCCGCTGCTCGCGTCCCAAAGGCGCGCGGTTTTGTCCGCCGATGCGGTGACGACGGATCGGCCATCGGGACTGAATTCAGCCCAGTAAACTTTTCCGGTGTGCTGGAGTGGTGGCGTGAGCGCGGCCCCGTTCGTCGCATTCCATACGCGTGCGGTGCCATCGGCGGAAGCAGTCACAAAGCGATCACCCGCACGGTTGTAACGCGCCAGGAAAACCATTTCTGCGTGTCGCACCGTGACAAGCGACTTGCCCGTGGCAGCATCCCAGATTTGCGCGGTCTTGTCCCAACTCGCGCTCAACACATGACGGCCGTCCGGACTGAAGCAAACACTCTGCGCGCGATCGAGGTGCCGCATGGGTGGAGCCGCTGGCAGCGCCCAGTTCCGGTGGACGAGCGCTGAAACCAGCCGGCTCGCCGCGAGGTGATTGGATGGATTCTCCCGCAACATTTGGGCGAGATGAGCGAGGGCGGCGGCCGCGTCATTGGCGCGGAACAAATCTTCCGCACGCTGGAGTTCGAGCAGGCTCACGGAGTTGGCCAGCCGCGCGTTGGCGTCGCGCAGATCCCGGTTGGCCGCCTCCGCCTTCTGGCGTTCGCCGTGTTCCGCGCGTTGCGCGACCCCGACGCGCCAAGCTGCGACGGTCGAACTTACTACGACCACGGCCAGCAAGAGCATCACGCTGGCACTCAACGCCGCAATCGCCGGCCGACGACGGCACCATCGCCAGATCCGGCCAAGCGCACCGACTGGCCGCGCGTGAATCGGCTCGTCGCGCAGAAATCGTCCGAGCTCATCCGCCAGTGCTTGAGCGCTCGTGTAACGGCGCACGGGCTCCTTCTCCAGGCATTTCAAACAAATCGTTTCGAGATCGGAAGGAATGCTGGGATTCAACCGCCGCGGCGGCACGGGCTCGGCGCTCTTCACCTGGAGCAGAACATCATGCACGGTTTCGCCCTGAAAGGGCGGACGGCACGTGAGCAAATGATACAGGAGTGCGCCCAGGGAATAGATGTCGCTCGCGGGACCAATGGCGATGCGTTTGTCGAAAGCCTGTTCCGGCGAAATGTAGGCGGGCGAACCGAGAACCTGCGCCGTCACCGTCACGTCCTTGGCCTCGTTGATGGAGCGCGCCAAACCAAAATCGGTGATCCGCGGCTGATTCAGAGCATCGATGATGATGTTCGATGGCTTGAGGTCGCGATGCAGAATACCGCGCTCGTGCGCGAAGTGAACCGCCCGGGCAATCGTCTCCAGACAAAGCGCCGCCTCGCGCACCGGCATGGGCTGCTCGCGCACCAATTCCGCCAGCGTGCGACCCTCCACCAGATCCATGGTGAAATACGCCTGGCTGTCGCATTCGCCGATCTCGTGGATGGCGATGATGTGCGGGTGTTGCAGACTCGCCGCGGCCTTTGCTTCCTGATGAAAACGGCGCAGCACGGCAGGACTGGCAAATTCGCCGGCCAGAATCATCTTCAACGCCACGAGGCGATTCAGGCTGAGTTGTCGCGCCCGATAAACCACACCCATTCCGCCGCGCGCAATTTCCTCGATCAGTTCGTAATCACCGAAGCGATGAGGCAGCGGCAGGGCGAAGCCATCCGGGTTCAGCGCGGGCAGGTTGCCGGCCGGGAACAGCGCCACTGTCAGCAAGCAATTTGGACAATGCCCGCCGGCGACCTCGCCCTGAAGCCGCGCGCCGCACCGACCGCATGTTGTTTCCTCGGACAGGCAAATGTTGGGCTGATCCCTGAAAGGTTCGGAACCGAACGGCTCAACTCGCTGCGGCTCACTCGCTCTATGCGTCCGGTAAGATCTAAGCAAAACCGCGCCGGCATTACATCATATCGTTAACCGCGCAGCACACTGAACAAGTCCGCCATCTCCGCATCGAGTTGGGAAGGATCTGCAAGCGTCTCGGCAATTTCAGCACGAACGAGTTCGCGGTAGCGCGCCCGCAACCGATGGACCAAGACCCCGACCGCACCGGCGCTCGCTTGCAATTCCTTCGCCACTGCGGCGTATTCACCCGCCTCTGGCTCGTGGGAAAGAAACGGATTGAGCGCCTCGAATTGCCGCGTTCGGCCCGTGGCCGTGGTCTCCTCCTTCATGCGCGTGAACGCCCGGTCGAGCACAGTGAGCGCCCAGCGCCGGTCGAAAACCTGTTCCGGCGCGCTCGCGGCCGGCTCCAGCAGGTAGCAGCGTTCAGCCTCGGCTGCGTCCAGAGAAATGACCTGCTGTCCCCCGCCCCGCTTGGCGGCTTGGGCCCGGTCATGCTGATTCGCCAGGAACCCATTGAGCGCGGTGAGCAGAAACGAGCGAAAGCGACTGCCGTTCTTCTCCACACCTTCCAGCCACTGTTTCTCCAGCAGACGCGCAAAGAATTCCTGCGTCAAATCCTGCGCGTCCTCCGGTCCGTTGCCGCGACGACGGATGTACGAGTAAAGCGGATGCCAGTAGGTGCGACAGAGCTGTTCCAGTGCGGCGGCCTGCCGCTCCGCCGGAACACCTTTGGCCGCCAACACCACCGTCCAGTGCGTGGTTGTGAACTGCGCACCGACAGGAAATGACGATTGTTCAACCACGGCCAGCGCATTCTACCGAAGTTCACAAGATGCGCAATTCGCGGAGAGAAAGATCTGTTATCTCGTCGCACCGGATGTTCGCAAGGAAGGTTGACGATCACTTTGTCCGCAAACCGTTCGCACCAAAAGCCGGGAAAGCGCCTCCTGGAGCGAAATGGGGGCAACGATGGGAGGGCAAATTTGGTTGGTAGCCCCATCCCGAATTGAACGGGAATCCAGTGTTTAGGAAACACTTGCTC
>JBBRBM010000074.1:0-25581 GCA_038205745.1 Verrucomicrobiota bacterium
TGCACCGGGAAAACGTTGAGCCGGTAATAGAGATCCTGTCGGAAATCCCCTTTCTCGACATAGTTAATCAGATCACGGTTCGAAGTGGCGACGATCCGAACGTTGAGCCGGTAATAGAGATCCTGTCGGAAATCCCGTTCCGACTGCGCCCTGGCTTGCTCATACTGCATCTCGGCCTGCTTCGCTTCCTCGTCGCCGCCGCGCACGAACGAATCCAGAAACTTCTTCCGGTAGTCCACGATGAGCCGCAGCCGGTCGCGCCTCTGGTAATGCTCGCGCAACTGCCGGAACAGAATCGCTGCGTGGCATCCACCCGCGACTTCTCCTTGGTGTAATTGACTTCCAACTCCGCCAGCCGCACCCGCGCGCCCGCAACAAGATGCCGCAACTGCTCCAACTCTGGATTCACGTAAATGACCAGCGCGGCCCATCCCGCTTCCCACGACGGCGCGGCCCGCCCGCTCCCGCTCTCCATTTCCGGCGCGGCGAACACCGTGCTGTCGGCGGGCGCTTCAGCAAAAATTTCCAGTTGGCGCAAATACCAGCGGCCCATCCCCGCGCTGCGCGCATTGGAAGAACCGGCCAGCCAGTCCAGCCAGCGCCGCAACTCCGCGTCCTGCCGCGCCTCTTGCACCAGCCGCCCCTTGTGCTTTCCAAAAGCGATGCGCGACGGAAACCATTCTTCCGCCGCGTAGGCCGCCAGCTTTTCCCACGTATCCAGCCCGCGATGCTCGGCGATGGGGCGGAGCACTTGCGCGAATAAATCCGCCACCGTCTGCACGTCACCCAGCGCCGTGTGCGCGCCGCGTTCCGGCAGGCGATAATACTGCCGCAGCGTTTGCAGCTTGCAGTTGCCGGCGGGCACCGGATCGAGAAGACGCTGCGCCAGCCGCAGCGCGCAGAAACCTGTGCCGCCGATGGGCGCGACGCGCAGCCGCTGCCACTCCGGTTTCAGCACCTCGTCCAGATCGTATTCCAGATTGAACGCCACGAGCGGCCGGCTCCCCGCGTATTCCGCAAACTCCCGATAGACCTGCTGCGCCGGCTCGCCGTCGCGCTCCAGAATTTCGCGCGTGTAACCGTGAACGCGCGACGCCTCGGCGGGAATGTCCTCGTTTTGATTCAGCAACTTGCGGAACGGTTCGCCCTCTGAATTCCAACCACACATGCGCTGGGCGGCCAACTCGACAACGAAAATGGGGGCAGACAAGCCGGTCGTTTCCGTGTCGATCAACATCCAAAAGGTGTTCTTCATAGCGCGGAAACTCTCAGAGAAGCGGAGTCCACCATTTTTGGCCAGCAAAGCTCCGTATGTTTCGGTACTAAAATCCACGTCAAATCCCGCATCGGTCCAGCATCAAGAAACCTGATGGGGTTGTATAAGAGATCCAGTTTTTCCAAGTGAGGGATTTTGCTTAAATCCAGTTCAGTAATTTCATTTTCCCGGCAATGGAGTTCCTTCAGTTTTGAAACGCTGGATAGATTCAGGTGTGACAGCCCATTCCTTCCACAACTCAAACCTTCGAGGTTTGGCACATTGCTCAAATCTAAACCGACGATTTGGTTTCCCCAGCAGTTTAGTGTCACGAGATTCGGAACATTCGACAGATCCAGCTCGATAAGCCGGTTCTCCGCACACACCAAGCACATCAGCCTTGTCGGCTTGGCGATTTCCAATTGGACCAAGCCCAACTTGGAACATGCCAAATGGGAAAGTTCTGCCAATGCGATCCGAAATTTTCGGTGGGCAGGCCACTCAGTCGAACCCGGATAGAACGACAAGTGGGTGGTACTCAACTGTTCGTCCCACTCGAAGTCCTGTAATGGAAGCAAATCAAAATCCCAATTGATTTTCAGCAGCCTTCCTTCGTGAAAGAGCGTCTCGCCCCAGAAATCTTGGCTGAGTCTTCTTCCTTGCTGTAAACGCGCTGTGACCTCCTCCGGCTTTATTGCGAGCGCCTGCGCCCAAACTAAAATCTGCCGGTAGTCCGGCTCACACCATTCGTAATCACCAATCCGGAACTTCGCCGCCGCTGGCGCGACCGGCTTCGTGTTAGCCAACGCAAGCGCATCGGCAACCATGCCCGCTAGGATTCGCCTCGCGCCCGGTTCGCTCCTTTCAACCGCGCTTGGTGCCTTCGGCACTAACGCAAAGCTTTTTGATTCATTCTCGCTCATGGTCTGCTGGCGGATACATCCGTACGCGGTTTTGCATTAAAGATCGTTGACCATAAAAGCGAGGTGGCACTTCGTTTCGACGCGGATGAGGAGGAGAACTTCTCTGTCGTTTTGGCAATCCAGCAACCGGTCTGTCGTAACCGACATGCCTGTGATCAAAGCGTCGTCCTGTAACAGGCAGAAGAATGGTTCCTCGTCTGGCTGCGGAGCATCACCGCCGGGAATTTGATTCGGTGGTGGCTTCGTGAGCGCATCGAAGAGCGTTTTCATGCGGTTGTCGATATCGCCGCCTGTGCCGAATAGTTTGCCCGGATAACCTGGCCTCAGGAATGTCACATTCAGGTGTGCGGTGAAAGAAAAGCGACTGCTCACGAGCGGTGCAAACCGAAACGAGCCGACCTGTTCGTTCAGACTTTCAAACAACGGACGAGAGTCAGAGTTAATTTTCCCCTTCAACGGCGGCTGCACCCAAAGTTCTTTCAACTGCTTGTGGAAATACCTGCGCAAAATCTGCTTCTCCTTCGCGTCGCCGTTTGAACTGAGCGGCCCACGATATGTCAGCGTGAATTCCATGCCGCTTTGTAAATCCAAGTGGCCTTTGCATTGCAATTCGTCACGCTTGGTTATTTCCAGATGTCTGCACCCACGCACCATGCGAAAGCATTTGCGCGCATCTCGCGCGGCGCGGCACTCAGGCCGCTTCGTCCCAAGCGACGGAAACGCGCCGGCCCAGCGGCGGCAAAATCTTCTGTCGCGCCCGACGTGCGGGCCGGCTGGACGCTCCGTGCCCGTTGCGCCCGCGTGGTGGGGCAAGCCTCCGTCGAGCCGACACTACCGCCGCAGGCGGTGCGAGCACCGCGAGCCTCTCCGGTGAAGCCCGGCGGCAAGAAGATGCTCACTGCGTTCGCCTCGCTCGCTCGAAATGGGGTTCGACGGAGTCTCACCCTACCGGTTGAGGGACGGCCGTTGTTCGGCTTCCGCAGAGCGATGCCGGGCGGGAGGATTATTTCAGGCGTCCCGAAGCGCGCTCGCGTTCAAGAAACGCGCCGGGTTTCATAACCGCGAGATGGTAGAATCCCGTCGGCATCATTCCGCCGAAGTCGCCGGCATCGAGCGTCAGCAGCACTCTGGCCCACGCGGCGGCGGTGAAAAGCACGGGGCGATCTTTGGCGGGCGAGAAGACCGCCGGGCGATCCATCGTCCAGACGTCGCGGGTGATGGTGAGTTGCCGGGCGAGCGGCGGCCAAACGGTCAGGGCTGAGGGCGGAAGTTTCGGGAGATTCCTGGCGACTTCGCCCAGCACGTAGCGGCTCGTCAGCAGCCGCCAGCCATTTCTGGAAGCGAGGTCAAAGACGGCGCGCGAACCACCAGCGGATCGGCCACAGGCGGCCAGCAGCACGCTCGCATCGAGAAAGATTCTCACGCGCCGGCTTTGAAGCGCCGCATGTCTGCTTCGTCCTCATCCATCCACTGCTTGATTTGTTCGGCGGAGAACTCGCGCGGTTCCGGCAGGGGCAGGTTCGTGTCGCCGAGACGCTGCGCGAGAAAATATAGCAACTCCGCCTGCTCCGCGCCCGTCAACTGTTGGGCAGCGCTTTCGATTTCAGCGAGCGTCTTCATTCGGGTTACGATGCCAGCGGCGGCCTCGTTTGGCAATCTCGCGCCGGATGCTTTCGCGCGGCGAACAGGCCGCATCGTCCCAAGCGACGGAAACGCGCCGGCCCAGCGGCGGCAAAATCTCCTGTCCCGCCCGGCGGGCTGGCGCGGCGTGCCGGCTGGACGCTCCGTGCCCGCTGCGCCCCGGGGCAAGACTCCGTCGAGCCGATACTACCGCCGCCGGCGGTGCGAGCACCGCGAGCCTCTCCGGTGAAGCCCGCCTGCCAGAGGGATGCTCACTCCGCCCGCCTCGCTGCGCTCGAAATGGGGTTCGACAGAGTCTCACCCCACCGGATCGCCACGGTCAGCGGAAATTGTCCGCGTTCAAACCACTGCCTTTGATGATGCTCTTGAGGGTGCCGATGGGAATGGGCTTGCTGCCGTGTTGTGCGACGATGACCTGTCGTCCGTCGGGATGCCGCCATTTCTGGTGGCTCCGCGCTGGTCCACCAGAACAAATCCATGGCGGCGCAACACCCTGACCACGTCATGGGCGTTGCAAACTGGGAAGTGCCGGCTCAAGGCAGAGCGAGTTCAACGAGCCGAGAGTTTTTGCGAAGCTTGATCGGCGAAGGTTCAAACCAGAGGGCCAGTGCCTCTTTGGCGTTGAGGATGGCTTCCTCTTCCGTGTCACCTGCGGTTCCGCAACCCGGGAGTTCGGGGAAGACCGCCGACCACCGCTTCGTCCGCGCATCCAACTCGATCAGCAACCGGAATTTCATGTGAAGAGAATAGTGCGGCTGCCACCGCATGCCAATCACGTTCGGGTCATCGGTGAACTTGAGTTCCATCTCGTGCGGCACACGCACTCGTAGCAGCCGACGTAAGGAGGCTCCATCTGAATTTCGGGAACCGATCAGAGCCTCCTTACGTCGGCTGCTACGGGGAAGGAGGCTCGCGGCGCTCAGGCCGCTTCGTCCAACGCGATGGAAACGCGCAGGCCCAGCGGCTGCAAAATCTCCTGCAACGTGGCGAGCGTGGGATTGCCGTTCTTGGACAGAATTTTGTAGAGGCTCGGCCGTTTGAGCCCCACGCGCGCGGCGAGAGGCCCAACGCCGCCCACGGCTTCCACCACGTCTTTGAGCGCAATCAGGAAGGCCGCACTGTCTTTTTCCGCCAGCACTTGCGCAAGATATTCGGCGGCGTATTCGGGATCACGCAGCCGTTTGAGCAGGTCAGTTCTGTAATTTTTAAGACGCATGTTTCGTGAACTCCTTCCATAACTGTTGCGCGCGGCGGATGTCGCGCGTCTGGCTGCCTTTGTCGCCGCCGCCGAGCAGAACCACGATCTGCCGGCCTCGCAGCCCGTAATAGACGCGCAGCCCAGGGCCAAGGGCGATGCGCAACTCGAACACTCCGCCGCTCACGGATTTGCTGTCGCCGAAATTCCCGGCGCGAACGCGGGCCAGACGGGTATCCACTGCCGCCTGCATTTTCCGATCGCGTAGGGAGTCGAACCACTCGTCAAACGGGGCGAGTCCGCTCTGAAGTTCCAGCTTCTTGATCTCCCTCTCGATCACGGGCGCAGTGTAATCTATAGGTGACAGCGGCGTCAATCCAATCTCCGGTTGAGCTTCCTGCTTCCATGACTCGAAAGAACAGGCGGTTTATTTCGCAGCAGCCGACGTAAGGAGGCTCCATCTGAATTTCGGGAAACGATCAGAGCCTCCTTACGTCGGCTGCTACAGTTCAGGGGCGCGATTCATCAGCGTCTTGTCAGCTCCATTTCGCCAGCGTATTCGTCCGGCATGAAAAGCAGCCATGCCTCTGCGCCGGTTCCACTCGGCCCGTTCCCGCCGCGCCGTTCGCTGCGCGGCGGTTGATTGACGAACGCAGCGATGTCTCGGGCCGCTTTGGTTTCCACGCCGGACTTTTGGAGAAAGTCGAGGTCGCGGAACCAGTCGATGAAACGGTCCCGCCAGGTGCCGAAGTGAAGGTGGCGGTTTGCGATGCCGGCACTCATGCGCCCGCCGTCATGGTGAGAATTAAGGTTTCGGTTTTCCGTCTTCGCCCAACTTGTCGCAGGTCCACAGCAAACCGCGTGTGACGAGATCGAGATAAATATCGCTGCTCACCGTGACGTTGTTGTGGCCGAGCGTGGTGACGAACACGCGGGCGTCTTCGTATTTGTTGAGCCAGATGCAGACGTGGTTCGTCTTGGTATCGACGCCGTAGGCTTGAGCGAGCGGGATCATGTTGGGCCAGAGTTTTTCGTTTTTGTAAAGTTCGTCGTCCTTGTCGAGCCACTCGGCGGGAAAGCCCTTCATCACGGGATGTTCGGGCTTGAGATTTTTTACGGTGAGATCATGGCGCGCTTCATGGCTGAAGCTGGAGATGCCAATGAGTTTGCGCCATTCGTCTGTGCTCGCCTTGCGATAGCTGTGCTGGGAGCAATGGAGTATCACGGCCGGGACGCCGGCTTTGTGCGCCGCGGTGATGCCTTCAACGAACTGGTTGTCGTCCACGAATCCGAAGCATTCGTCATGGACGATCACGTCGTAGCCCTTCCACCAGTTCGCTTTCTCGTAGATCGAGACACGATTCGTCCGGTCGTTGCCTTCATGAACGATGGTGAACTCGACCTTCGCACGCGCACGAATGCCGTCTGCGAGAATGTGTTTCTGCTGCGCGTAATCGTGGCAGCAGCCGCCGCAAACGAGCAGCGCCTTGATTGGTTTTGCTGCATCGGCAGCGGAGGCAACGACACAAGACGTGACGAGCAGAGTGGCGATGGCTTTGAGCATGATGTGACGTCAGACGAACGAGATGATCCCGTCAATTCAACGAAGCTGTGAGGCGTAACTGCCTGGCCAATGGAGGGCGTGGCGCGGGCCGGGAACTTGGATTGTGGTGAAGTGCCTCTTCCGCTATCACCAGATTCCTGTGCAAACGTGGCTGGAACATTTCGGCGTCGCAGTGTCGGCAATCTCGGGCGTGCTCGCTGCCCGTGGCAAACGCGTGGATCTTTTCGGCGTGCTCGTCCTCGCTTTGGTCACCGCATTCGGCGGCGGCACCGTGCGCGATCTGCTCATCGGTGATCTGCACCGCGCTCATCCTGGCGCTGCGCCTCATCGGCATTCGGCTGAAAATCGCGCTGCCTCTACTGGAGCAGGCGCGAGATGCGAAGTGAAAGGGCAGGCTCTGTTCACGAGTCGAATGACGCCGTGAGCAATTCTTCCGCATCGGCTCGCCAGACGGGCAGTTGATTGCCTTTGCCGATGGCGGTGAGGTAATCGGAGTTGATGAAAATCTCAGCTTCACCGTCGCCAGTGATTTCGTGTTCGATGGCAGACGCAACGTGAACAGCCGCCGGCGGTCCGAACGCGCGCACGCTGCTCTTCTCGGGCGTATGATGAAACGCGACGGCTTCGACGATCGACGCCGGCAATCCCCAAAGCCCGAGCAGGTAGGCGCCGACGCCTGCGTGGGTCGCGCCGAACACTTCGACTTCGGCATCGTGCAGCGGAATATTTTTGTCTTCCGCGAGTTGGAGGGCGCGATCGAAATCTTCCGGCAGGTTCTGCGCGAGCATGAGCTTGCCCATGTCGTGGAGCATGCCCCCGGTATAGGCGTCGTCGGCGGCGGCAGGCGCTGCGTGTTCCGCCTGCAGGATGGAGCGCGCAATCACGCCAGTATGCATCGAATGATCGCACAGCCGCTCCACGGAAAAGCTGCGATGCTTCAAGCTGCTGAAATTGGCGAAGACGTGGATGGACAGTGTCATCGACCGAATGGTGCTGAACCCGAGGAACTGCACGGCCTCGAATGGGCTCGACACTTTGTTCATCAACCCGAATGCGGCGGAGTTCGCCACCTGGAGGATCTTCGCGATCAGCGCCGGGTCTCGGGCAATGATTTCCGCCACGTGTTCGATCGACGGGTCTTCGCTGCCCAGCGCGGCCATCACTTCGAGGTAAACCGACGGGAAACTTGGCACATTGTCCAGCACACCCACGAGCGACTGGAGCCGATCGTCGAGCATGAACACGTTGAGCCCGCAGATTTGCTCGAGCGTGAGCTTCAGTTCGCGCGGATGAAATGGCTTGGGCACGAACTGATGGGTTGCTTGCAGCGATTCGGCGATTTCTTTTTGGTCCTGCATCCCGGAGAGGATGACTCGCGAAGTGCGCGGATGGCGGTTGCGGACTTCCTTCATCAATTCCGTGCCGCTCATGCCGGGCATCCGCATGTCTGAAACGACGATGTCGAATTCGGAATTTTTGATGAGATCAAGCGCGGTGGCGGCGTCGTTCGCCGTGACAATGTCCCAGGCGTAAGGCTCGTCTTCGAGCATCATTTCGTAAACGCGCAGGAGCAGGGCATCATCATCTACGAAGAGGATGCGCTTTTTGGCCGCAATCGACATAAGTTCGGGCGAGTGCTGCGACAAGCGATCGAAGGCACGCAACACTCACTGAAAGATTAGCGGCGAAACGGAGCGCGGCTTGAGCGAGAAGTGCCGTCGGCCCTGCGATTTCTGAGCTTGGCGCTTCATCCGACTTCACTGTGACGCTAACTCTGACGGATACAGGTTCGCGACACGATTCCACGACAGGTGCGACGGGTCGTGTTGCCGGCAGGTGAGGCAAATTCCGGGGAGGGAACGACAACCCGATTCGTTGACAGCGGTTAAGGGGTCTGGTCTAACAACGCCGCTCATGAGAATGGTTCATCGTCGCACTGGTTTTCTGCTCATACTGTTGGTTCTTGGCTGTATGAGTCTCGCTTCCGCTGCGGAACTGAAACCCCTTTCCCTCGAAGAACGCGTCGCGAGAGTCGAAGCTGCGCAGTCAGGCGTGAACTCGGGCGATAACGCGTGGATGCTCGCCAGTTCCGCGCTGGTGCTGATGATGACGGCGCCCGGGCTGATTCTTTTCTACGGCGGATTGGTGCGACAGAAGAACGTGCTCGCCACCATGATGCACAGCCTTTTCCTCATGGCGTTCATTTCGCTGCTCTGGATGGTGTTCGGCTACAGCGTCGCATTTGCGGAGGGCAACCCGTTCTTCGGCAACCCGATGAAGTACTTTTTGCTGCAAGGCGTCGGGACCACACCCAACGCCGACTATGGCCCCACGGTGCCGCACCAGAGCTTCATGCTGTTTCAAATGATGTTCGCCATCATCACGCCGGCGCTGATCACGGGCGCGTTTGCGGAGCGGATGAAGTTCAGCGCGTTCGTGCTCTTCACGTTTCTCTGGACCACGATCGTTTACTTTCCTCTCGCGCACATGGTCTGGGGCAAGGGCGGCTACTTCAATTGGGCGCTCGGCGGCAAGGTGCCGGTGCTCGATTTCGCGGGCGGCACCGTGGTCCACATTTCGTCGGGAACGGCGGCGCTGGTCTGCGCGTTCGTCGTCGGAAAACGGTTGGGTTATCCGCGCGAGCCGTTTTTGCCGCACAACGTCGTGCTGAGCTTGATCGGCACCGGCTTGCTGTGGGTCGGTTGGTATGGATTCAACGCGGGTTCCGCCGTCTCCGCGGGTGGACTGGCGACGAGCGCGTTTGCCGCGACGCACTTCTCAGCCGCCGCCGGTGCGCTCGGATGGGCGATCACCGAATGGATGGTGCGTGGCAAACCCAGCGTGCTCGGCACGGCCTCCGGCATGGTCGCGGGACTGGCGACGATCACGCCTGCGAGCGGATTCGTGACGGTCCCTGGCGCATTTCTCATCGGACTGACGGGCGGCGTGGTTTGTTTCCTTGCCGTGACGAAGTTGAAGGCGAAACTTCGCTACGATGATTCCCTGGATGTCTTTGGCGTTCATGGAATGGGAAGCACCGTCGGCATGTTGCTGCTCGGATTTTTGGCGAGCAAAGAGATCAACGCCGACATCGCCACGAGGTTCACAGTGAATGGTGTCGTGCAATCGCTCGTTGGCGGCACAGGTCAATTTCTGAATCAACTCAAGGGGGTGGTTTTCACCATCGCCTTTTCCGGAGTGGCGACGTTCATCATTTTGAAAGTGATCAACGCCACCGTCGGCCTGCGCGTGTCGGAGGAGCAGGAAGACCTCGGCCTCGACTTGGCCGAACACAACGAGCGCGCCTACAGTGACTGAGGATTACCTATGAAAAAGATCGAAGCCATTATCAAACCTTTCAAGCTCAACGAAGTGAAAGACGCGCTCAACGAGATCGGCGTGGTCGGCATGACCGTCGGCGAAGTCAAAGGCTTCGGCCGCCAGAAGGGGCACACGGAGATTTACCGTGGCAGCGAATACACCGTGGATTTCCTTCCGAAAGTGCGGATCGAGGTCGTCTTGCCCGACGGGCAAATCGACGCCGCGATCAAGGCGATCGTGGCTGCAGCGAAGACCGGCAAGATCGGCGACGGAAAGATTTTCGTTTCGCCGATTGAGGAGGCCGTGCGCATCCGAACCGGTGATCGAGATGATCTGGCATTGTAAGAAAGTGATCAGTAATCAGTGAGTCAGTGATCAGTAATTCGACGTGCGCGCCGCGATGCCTGGACACTGATTACTACCTTACTGATCACTGATAACGAATACCTCTCTCACTTTCCCTGAAAAAGTTGTTGCACGGAGGAGTTCGGTTGCTACATTGCGCGTCCGCTTTCCCGGATGGGCGGCGGACAGGCAGAATTATTTTAGGAATTTGTTCTTTGTATGGCAGGACAACGCATTCGCATTCGATTGAAAGCGTACGATCACCGGGTCATTGACCAATCGGCGCACGACATCGTGGAAACCGTGAAGCGCACTGGCGCTCGCGTGGCGGGACCGATCCCGTTGCCGACGCGCATCGAGCGCTTCACCGTGCAGCGCTCGCCGCACGCAGACAAGAAATCACAGGAAACCTTCGAACAACGCACCCACAAGCGCTTGCTCGACATCCTGGATCCCACAGCCAAGACGGTGGACGAGTTGAAGAAGCTCAACCTTCCCGCCGGCGTGGACATCACCATCAAGATCTGAAGTTTTACGCCGCGGCGCTTCGGCGCGCGGCGAATGAAAGTATTTATGCCTCTTGGAATTCTAGGAAAAAAACTGGGTCAGACCCGCGTTTACAATGCGCAGGGCGTCAGCATGTCGGTCACGATCGTGGATGTCGGCCCCAATCGCGTCATCCAGGTGAAGACGCAACACAGCGACGGCTACAACGCAGTGCAGCTCGGCTTTGGTGAACAAAAAGAACATCGCGTGACCAAGCCGCTGCTCGGCCACTTCAAGAAACACGGCACGCCCGCCTTCAAAAAGGTGAAGGAGTTCCGCGATTTCTCGAAGGAAGTGAAGACCGGCGACACGGTGAACGCGGATTTGTTTTCGGTCGGCGACATGGTTGATGCCATTGGCGTCACCAAGGGTCGTGGCTTCGAAGGCGTTGTGAAGCGCCATCACTTTCGCGGTGGCGATCAGACGCACGGCGCGAAGGGCTTCAAGCGCCGCTCCGGCGCCATCGGTCAGCGCTTGTTCCCCGGCACCGTCATGCGCGGTATGAAGATGCCCGGTCACATGGGCCAAGTGCAGCGCACGACGCAGAATCTCGAAGTGGTGCAGGTGCGCCCGGACGACGCCGTGTTGTTGATCAAGGGCGCGATTCCCGGATCAAACGGTGACTACGTCATCATTCGCGAGTCGAAGAAGATGAATCGCGAGTACATTGCGAAGAAGCGCGCGGAAGCCGAAGCCAAAGCCAAGGCCGCTCCTGCCAAGAAAGCAAAGGGCGCCCCCGCAAAAGCAGCCAAGTAAGGACGAACGATGAAAATTTCCATCAAAGACATCAAAGGCCAGGCCGCGGGCGAACTGGAAGTTCGGTTTCCGCTGGTCGAAGGCGGCAAAGGCACGCAAGCCGTTCACGACACTGTGGTCGCCTACCAGGCGGGACAGCGCAGTGGCACCGCTTGCACCAAAAACGTCGGCGAAGTTTCCGGCTCGAACAAAAAGCCGTGGCGCCAGAAGGGCACCGGCCGCGCTCGCGCTGGGTCGCATCAGTCGCCCATCTGGGTGGGTGGCGGCGTGGTGTTCGGTCCGAAGCCGCGCGATTTCTCAAAGAAGGTTTCCAAGAGCACGAAGCAACTCTCCTTGCGCAAAGCGCTCACCGAGCGTCTGAACGCGGGCGATGTGATCATCGTGGAAGAGCTGAAGCTCGCCGCGGCGAAGACCGCTGAATTCATCGGCGTCCTTGACGCGCTGGATATTCAACGCACCGCGCTGTTCGTCACAGACGGCTCGGACAAAAACTTCGCGCTTGCCTCGCGCAATGTTCCGAACATTGAAGTGGCGACGAGTTCGGGCGTGAACACTTATCAACTGCTCCGCAGCGACAAGCTCATTTTCACGCGCGGCGCGTTCCAGAAATTGGAAGAACGTCTCCAGAAGTAAAATTCCATGAACGCTTTTGAAATCATCAAGACCGTCCGCGTGACGGAAAAGGGCACGCGCCAGGGCGAGAAGTACAACCAATACACGGTTGTCGCCGACCCGCGCGCGAACAAAGTGCAAATCCGCCAGGCCGTGCAGGAGTTATTCAAGGTCAAGGTCACCCGCGTGAACACGCTGAACGTGCGCGGCAAGGACCGCCGTCAGCGCACCGCGCAGGCTGGCCGGACCAACGCATGGAAGAAGGCGATCGTGACGCTCAAGGAAGGCGACAAGATCATCCTCACATAGCCAGGCACCAAATTCAAAAGCCCGAAGCAGCGATGCTTCGGGCTTTTTTGTTGGCAGGTGCCGCAAAGAAAAGCGCGAAGCGCCGAAGCACTCCGCGCCCAATTAAATGCAGGACCAAATTATTCGAGCAGGCGGAGGAACGTGGTCGCCGTGTTCGATACGTCAATCTGGTGGCCGCCCGTCGTCGTCACGTTGGTGTAGCCGCTGTTCACTGCACCCGAAGCCTGCAAGGTGTGATTTCCCTGCCACGTCAGCGTGAGCGTGTTGCCCGAGCGGTTCTGGCGCAGGAGCGGCGCGAGCTTGAATGCGGCGAGGCCGTTGTTCGATTCCAGCACGAACATGCGATCCACTCCGAACTTCACGGAGCCGGTGCCGTTTGGATTCGCGTTGTCGGTCGGAAAAATCTCGGTGTCCAGCGGAACGGCAGTCGAGCCAGAGACGTCCATCAGGCGCACATTGTCGGGCGTCTCAAGGGAGGTGCCGCCGATCCATTGATTCGCGATGCTGTATCCCACGACGGCGAGGTTGGCGTTGGTGATGATCTTCGTGAGGGTTCCGGTGCCGGCGTCGGGATCGTACGTGACTTGTACGAGGTAATTGGTGCTCCCGCTGGCTTTGCCCCAGAAGGTGTTGCCTTCAGCCAGAGCCACGCTCAAGCCGAAGGTGCCCGGATTGGCGGCGGGAACGTTGATCAATGAGCGAAGGGCGAAATCGCCGAAGCCTTGGTCGCGGATGAGGTAGGCGAGCCTGCCGTTGCGACACGCGGCGAGGATGCGGATGTCTGGATTCAAAGCGCCGCCACCCTGCACGTCGAAGTTGTCGCCCCAGCGGTCGTGGGAGCCGTTCCCCGGGTCGCCCGAATAGAGAACCGTGGGATCCACGCTGTCAGCGTCCGACGGCCAGATGTAAATCTTGAACGGCGTCGTGGTGCCGTCCGTGGTGAGATTGGAGGCAAAGACCCGGCCGTCATCCGCGCAACCGACCATGTTGATGGCGAAGGTGCCGCCGCTGCCGTTGAAATTCATCTGCCGCAAAAATGTGCCGGTGTTGGCATCGAGCACGTACAGATTGTTGCCGCTGGTGCGGCTGCAAACGATGAGCGTGTTGTTGGCCGGATTGTAAGCCATGCCGCGGGAATTATTGTCGGTGCCAAGCCATGGGTACAAGGGGTTACCCGGCTGGATGCGCCAGATATTCGTTGCGACTGTGGAGAGCACGGCGGACGAGATGGTCACGGTGCCGGTGGTGGTGTACCTGCTGCCGACGAAATTCAACACCTGCACGTAATAAGCGCCGGCAGCGGACGGAGCGACGTTGGTGAATATCAGAGTCGTGTTCGTTTGGTTCGGAATCTCAATATCGTCCTTGTACCACTTGTAAGTCAGCGGCTTGGTGCCGGTCGCAGAAACACTCAGACTGGAATAGCCGCCTTCCACGATCGTGAGTGAGCCTGGTTGGCTGGCAATCTCCGGAGCGACGGCAATGTTGCTATCTTCGACAATGGTCATCTGAACGCCGTTGCCGGTGTCCACGGAAATCATTCGGTTCGACAAAATGTTGATGCCGCCCGCGAGGTTGGCGTTCGCGAGGGCAGGCAGCGGGAAGGCGTTGGAATAAATCAGGCTGGCGGTGCCACTGGTCAGATCGTAGAGGACGACCGCGTGTGGCGACAATCCATTCGCCGACTGCACGCCGCCAATGAAGTTGCGAGTGGGATCAAAGTCCACGGCGCAGACGGAGCTGAGGATTGTGTAGGTCCGCAGCGACGCGCCCGTGCTCGCGGCAAAGTTGTAACTGCAAAGACGGAGTGTGCTGCTGCCGCTGTTCTTGCCGAAGAACGTATTGGTAGGGCCAAACGTGATGCCCTTCGCGAAGTCAGTGAGGCTGGCGCCGGTGACGACAATTGGCGATGCGGTGAAGGTGTTTAGCGTGGCGTCGGTGGGGCGGAAGACGCATACGATGTTCGTCGTGGTCGCGGCGGCGATGATTTCCGTGTTGGTGCCGCTGCCGCGAATGTCGAAGGTGTCACCCAGGCGCAGGTTTCCTCCAGCCAGCGGATTGCCGTTGTAGATCAAAACCGGCGCCGATCCGTCATCCGGCCAGCGGTATAGTTTGAAAGGGGATGTCGAGGAAAGCGTGGTGAGATTGGCTCCATAAATGGCGCCATCATCCGCCACTCCAATCTGGCTGAGTGCAAAGGTTCCACCCGCAATTCCATTCGTATCCAGCACTCCAGCATCCACGCCCGTTGCCGCGATCACCCGGGCCACTTTCGCCGGGGTGCCGTTTCGGCTGACGATGTAGGCGAAGCCGAGGATTGGGTTGTAAGCCACGCCACGTTCGAGGGTAGTCGCCGTCACATAGTTGCGCCCCTCCTCAGTTGAGATGCTCCACAAGTTCGAGACGACCAGCGACTGCGCCTGCAATCGCGGCGTGGAGATCGCCGCCGCGAGCAGGCCGAGGCCGGTGATCAGCCATTGGGACGTCCAGATTTGGAAACGCGAGCGCGGTATTAGTTTGTTCATGGGTGAATCCTTTGGATGGGCGTGTATTTACACCTCATGCCGGAGGCGTTTCAATGAAGAACAGCGCATCCAAGTGCGATTGGCGCCGCGCCACGGTCTGCGCGCGTGTGCTGCCGCCTGCACCTTAAATCGCGCCCAACCCCGCCGCGTCGCTTGACAGTCGGGGGTTCATTGTTAAGGTTGCGCGCTTTTCCGGGACTTATCCCGGCTTTGAACAAGCAGAATTTATGAAGCGCCAGTATCAGCCATCGAAAATGCGCCGCAAACGTCAACACGGCTTTCTCAGCCGCAATGCGACGAAAAGCGGCCGCGGCATCCTGAACAACCGCCGTCGCGTGGGCCGCAAACGGCTGACGCCAGTGTAATTCCACATGAGCACCGCTTCGCCGTCGCGTCGGCTTCGCCGCGATCAGCGGATCAAGCGCGGAAGTGATTTTCTGCGCACCAAGGAAAAGGGACGGCGAATTGTCAGCGGCTGCTTGATTTTTAACTGGGTTGAAAACGGGCCAGACCATGCTTCGCGAGTCGGCGTCATCACCACGCGGAAGTTGGGTGGCGCTGTCGTCCGATCCCGGGCGCGGCGGCTCCTGCGCGAAGCGTTTCGGAATCATCGGGCGGAGATCATTCGGAACATCGACCTCATCCTCGTGGCGCGAAACTCGATCGTCGGAAAAGGACTCGCGACCGTCGAAGTGGATCTTCTCGCAGCCGCGAAACGCGCAGGACTTTTGAATGAACGCAGCACGGCAACTGGTTCTGCTTAGCTTGCGGCTTTACAGGCTGCTCGTTTCGCCAGTGCTCCATTTCTTCGGCGGACCGATGGCGGGGTGCCGATTCGAGCCGACTTGTTCAGTTTATGCCGCTGAGGCCGTGGTGCTGCATGGCGTGCTGAAAGGAACCTTCCTGGCTGTGCATCGCATTTGCCGGTGTCATCCGTGGGGCGGGTGCGGCGACGATCCGGTTCCAACTCATTTCCGATTCCGACTTTTCTCTTTCACTTTGAAGAGCGCGCCGACGGCCGCGTGTTGCGGCCATGTCGAAACCCAGCATGCTGCGCACTTTGGCTGCCCGCCGCCGGCCCGTTAGGGACGCGCGCGATCGCAGCTTGATTTCATGGACCGCAAAACTGTCATCACCATCACTGTCGCCTTTGGCGCTCTCTATCTTTGGATGTGGGGCGTCGGGAAAATCTTTCCGCCAGTGCCCATCCCGCCCAGGTCGACCAACACGATTGCCAGTGCGACGAACTCAATTCCGTCGGCGACCAACCCCGTGAATCCAGTGGCCGCGGCGCCGGTCACCACGACGCATCTCCCGAGCACCGTGGTGCCGCCGGGAACTCCGGAAGAAACCGTCGCGCTCGAAACGGCTGACGCCATTTACACCTTCACATCGCACGGCGGCGCAGTGAAGCACGTCACGTTGAAGAATTATACCGAGAGCATCCGGGACAAGGGCAACGTCACCAACCAACTCGTCACGCTGAACGAGCATGGCCGTGCCGCGGTGCTCGCGATGCAGGCGGACACCGCTTTCGGCGACAACGTTTTCCAACTGACGAAGACGCCCACGAACACGTTGATCGCCGAGAAGCTGCTGGCGTCAGGATTGCGCGTGGTGAAGCAATTCGACCCGGGAAGCAATCACACCGTGCGAGCGCATGTGTGGTTCCAGAACACAACCACGCAGACCATTACGCTGCCCGCGCAATCCGTCAGCGTCGGCGCGGCGAATCCTGCCGGGCCGGAGGAGCTGGCGGCAATGTCTGGACTCTTCTGGTTCAATGGCCAGAAGGCGGAACACGTGCAGGACGGATGGTTTGATAACTACGCCTTCGCCTGCTTCTTCAAACGCCCGCGTTTCGAATACGACTCTGGCGTGAATCCGGTGCAATGGGCCGCGGCGCACAATCAGTTCTTCGCGCTGGCGGTCGTTCCGGCGACCAACTCGGTGGCGTCGCAGTTCAAAGCCTGGCGCGTGGACCTGACCAACGTCGCCGGCCCGATCAAGAAGGAGAATGCCCGCTCCTTCGAAGGCAGCATTTTCTACCCCGCCACGAATATCGCGCCGAACCAGTTCGTCGCTCGTCAGTTCACGATCTATGCGGGGCCGAAGGAGGAGAAAACACTTTCCAAACTCGGCCGGCAAACCGACGCCATCATGGACTTCGGTTTCTTCAGCCCGATTTCCAAAGTCTTCCTTCGCGGAATGAATTTCCTCCATCGCTTCATGCCCTACGGCCTGGCGATCATCGTATTGACCATCATCATCAAGGCGGTGTTCTGGCCGCTCACGGCGGCAAGCACGCGCTCAATGAAGCGCATGCAGGCGCTCGGGCCGGAGATGGCGAAGATCAAGGAGAAGTACAAGGACGATCCGACCAAAGCCAACCAGAAGACCATGCAGTTCATGCGGGAGAACAAGGTGAACCCGATGAACGGCTGCTGGCCCATGCTGGTGCAGATGCCGATTTTCTTCGCGCTCTTCCGCATGATCCCGAATGCGATCGAACTGCGCGGCACGCCGTTCCTTTGGGTCCATGACCTCTCGCGACCGGACACGCTCTTCTACATTCCCGGACTCGATTTTCCGTTCAACCTTCTCCCGCTCATCATGGGGGTCACGATGCTCTGGCAGGCGCGCCTCACGCCGCCCTCGCCCGGCATGGACCCGGCGCAGCAGACGATGATGAAGTACATGCCGCTGATGTTCCTCGTGTTCCTTTACGGTCAGCCGTCGGGCTTGGTGCTTTACTGGACAGTTCAGAACCTGCTAACGATTTTGCAGACCAAGCTGACCAAGGCAAAAGAAGCCAAGGCCACGGTGCCTGCGATCATGACCGCTCCAGCGAAGAAGAAAAAATAATATGGCCGCGCAACCCAAAGAAATTCTCTCTACAATTCTCGACTCGCTCGGCTTCGAGGCAACCATCGAGGAACATCCGTTCGACGACGGTCTCGTGCTCGACGTGAAGGCGGAGGACTCCGGCCGCCTCATCGGACGCCAGGGCCAGACGCTTGGCGACCTTCAATACCTGGTGAACCGCATCCTCTTCAAAATGGACGAGACGGCCCCGAAGGTGACCGTCGATGTCGGTGGCTATCGCGCGCAAGAAAAGGAAAAGCTCATCAAGCGCGCCATGGAGGCCGCGGAGAAAGTCCGCCGCTGGGGCGACGTCGTCGAGCTCGAACCGCTCAATGCCTTCGACCGCCGAATCGTCCACAACGCGCTCAAAGACGATCCCGACATCACCACGCAAAGCGTCGAAGTCGATGGCACGACGAAGAAGGTGATTCTACTGCGGCCGCGGTAACAGCGTGCCACCGGCATCATGCCGGTTCGAATGAGGTGGTGACCGCGCCGCCACCGCCCGTTTTCTGGAAACATACACGCGGCATTGATCATTGCTCGCGACCGTTCCGGCGAATCCCGACAGTAGGGTTAGTCCCCATGGCGACGATCCAAATGTCACACCACACTAGGATCGATGAATCTGGCTCTGTTGGCTGAGGATCGATCAGGCGTGGGCAAACAAGCTCCGACGCTGCGAGTCTTTGGCAGGAGTGAACCAGCTTCAAATCTCGCATTTATGAAAACATTGAAGCTTTTGTTGGCGACGGCATTTGTCGCCGTCGTTCTCACCGCCTGTAAAAGTCCTGGCGACCAATCTAATTCCGGCGAGCGAACTCGGGTGAGCGAGCGCGAAGACACCAGTCCGCGGCTTCCGAATCAAAGCGTAGACCGGCATGCAACGGTGTCGACCTGGAATCGTTAAACGGACGGCGCCTGGGCGCCCAAAGATCGGGGGCTTCCAGTTCATTTCATTCGCTGGAAACGAAACTCGCGGAGGGCCGTGGCTGGAAATGCATCCGGCCTACCAGAGTTCCGATTGCTCCGGCACGCCCACCAGCGGGGCAATGCATTCAGGCGTTTCCAATCCCGGCGTGGACACCGCTGAACTCACACGATAGCTGCGCAACGCTCCTGTCGGCACGCCGCTTGGAATCCAATCACGCGAAAAAAGTTTGTCGTCGGCGCGAGAAACAACAGGTGCTTTCGTTTGCGGCGCGATGTTGTAGCGAGTGAAAAGATTCGCGATCGCGATCGCCGCCTTTCGCAACTCAAGCCGCGCCTCGTTCTTCGTGCTGCTGAATCGATTGCACATGGACGATTGAATTTACACGTGGGGTTGCCAGAGCAAAGTCTGCCAAGACTACTTCTTCAACTCAAACGCCAGCACCAACAGGGAAATGGCAACGATCCATGACCCGATGACTCGAAGGCCGATTTGCGACCATTCCTTTCGTCCGGCGAGAGCGGCGTAGGAGCCGACGTCAAAGACTAGGAAGACGACGACGATCCATGTGCCCAAGAGCGATTTCACGATCATCGCGGCAGAGCCAGGTTCTGGAGCGGAATCCAGACCGATGGCAACGGCAGCGAGCGCGAACAACGCGTTCCGAGCCATCTGCGGAATTGTTTTTTGCAGCGCGACCAGCGTTGCAACGCATAGAGCGATGCCGGGTAAAAGAAACTGATAGATTTCAGCAATTATCCCGGTCGCGGCGAAAGCCAGTCCTGCCGCCAGGAATGGCATTAACACAAGAAGCGGTCTCTTGAGATCCAGGGGCTTCTGTTGGCCGAGCAATAAGCCGAGCGCGACGATTACCAGCACATGCGCCGGCGTTGTCAGTGGATGAACGAGCCCGCTGGTGAATCCTTCAAGACCTTTGATTGCCCCGTGGGCTTGGGCTCCAGTCGGGACTGCGAGGAGAACAAACACGCTGGGCAGCAACGGGCTGCGTGATATCCGGTGCTGCATCCTCACAAAAGTTTGAAAAGGAATCCAAAGCCGACCAAAGCAATGGCTACTCCGCCGCTGCGCACAACGATTTTCCCCCTAGGCCAGCGCGTCAGCAGGCCGAGCGCGATGCCGCTCAGGTGCAACAGACCGGTGGAGATGACAAAGCCAATCGCGTATGTCATCGGATTTGCGGCGGTGGGAAGCTCGGTGCCATGCGCGTGGCCGTGAAAGATGGCGAAGACACCGACAATGATCGCCGCGATTTTTAGATTTGGGCGTGCAGCGAACGCCACCATCAATCCGAGAACGATGCCGGACAGCGCGATGGCCTTTTCCACGTAAGGGATTGTAACTCCCATGACTCCCAAAGCACCGCCGAAGGCCATCACCACCGGAAACACCACGGGCAAGAGCCACATGGCGCGTCCGCCGAGAAAGGCTCCCCACAATCCCACAGCCACCATCGCGACGACGTGATCCAGTCCGCCCACGGGATGTTTGAAGCCACTGAGGAAGCCTCCCACCGCTCCGGTTCCGGTGTGGGCACTTGCTGTCGCGGGCAGGAGCAAAAGGAAAATCACTGTAGTCAGCCACGGCCCGAGCGGGATCGCATCCGCCGGGCAACGGATTTGCGAAGACGTTTTGCGTGCGGGCATTGAGTTGGGATCGGATTCACTTTTCATTGGGAGTTGGGGTTGACGGAGGTTTGCTGAGTTCTTTCATCACAGCGTTCCAGTTCGTGACGAGTGAGTTGTGGTTGCTGGCGAGTTCGTTGTAGTCGCGGAGTGATTTGCTCAAGTTGTCACCGAGCTTTCTGATCTCGACGTTGGCTTGCTTGAGGCGTTCGTCGCGCGCGGTGACGGCGGCGGACCAATTGGTGATGCTGCTCTTGAGTTGGTCGCGCTCGATAGAAAGCTGGCGTGCTTCGGCTTGGGTTTGGTTGAACTTGCGCTGTGTTTCGTCGGCAAACTTTCGCGTGTCGGCGAGCCGCGCCTTCAACTCGCCAAGGTCAGACGTGGTTCCCTTCAAGTTGGAGTCAAGCTCCTCGCTGTGGGCCGTCTGATCGAAGCCCGTCTTTTGCAACTGATTGAACTGGAGATTCAACTCGCTGTTTTGCTTCCACTGAAGGACGCAGAACACCGCGAGCGCGAGCACACCAGTGAAGTTGACAATGTGCAATCGCTTCATGGCGCACTTCCATTCGCACCCTGCGTGCGAATCTCGAAGGCGACTTTCTGAATCCCGGTCGAGCGCACGAGGTCGAGCACGCGGATGATGTCGCCGTGACGCGCGTCCTGATCGCCGCTGATGAAGACGCGGACGTTCTCGTTGGTGCTACGCCAGGCGGAAAGCCGCTGCACCAGTTCGTTCGCGCCCACGGGTTGTTTGTCGAAGAAGGCCGCGCCGGATTTGTCCACGGAGATGCTGACGAAATCCTGTTTGGTCTCGACCGTCGCCGTCGTTGCCGTCGGCAGATTCACCTTCACGCTTTTCAGATTCACCATGCTGAGGCTCACGAGCATGAAACTGGCGAGCAGGAAAAACATGATGTCGATCAGCGGAATGATCTCAATCCGCGCTTCCTGCTCCTGCAGCAATTTGGAACCAAGTTTGACGGGCATAATGTTCAGCGTGCGGTTGTGGCGTGAAGCGGCGAAGACTTCTGCGCCGCGGCGGTGGCGCGTTCGCGGGAAAATGCTTCCACGTCATGCCCGTGATGCTTGGCCGATTCGACGAGCAATTCGGTGTGGTTGATCGTGCGTTCCAGCCGTGCGCGGAACTGCGCAAGTTGGCGGTTGAAGAAATTATACGGCAGCAAGCAAAGAATCGCGACGCCGAGTCCGCCCGCCGTGGCAATGAGTGCCTCAGCGATGCCACCACTGACTTTGACGGCGGCAAGCTCCTCGTGCCCTACGAAGTGGAACGAGTTCATGATGCCGGTCACGGTGCCGAGCAATCCAAGCAACGGCGCGAGCGTGATGAATGTGCCGAGCACCCACAGGCGTTTCTCCGCCCGCTCGATCTCTTCCATCGCCCGCAACTGCATCGCGCCGAGCAGCGAGGAGTGCGCGTGAACCAATCCTTCGCGCAACGTGGCGAGGTGCGGGTCCGTGGAGTTTTGCTGTGCGAGCGCAACAGCGCGGGCGAAGTCTCCGGCGGTAATGGACTCGAAGGCTTCGGCCAATGCGCCGGTGCGGCAGCGTTGCTTGAGCTGCCACCACCACATCGCACGTTCGAGGATCACGAAGGCAGCGGCGACGAGACAAAACAAAATGGGCCACATCATCAATCCGCCGCGCAGGAAAAAATCCACGGCGAGATGGGCGAGTATCGGGTTTAAGTGCATGAGTTATTTGGTGATTTCAAAACGGATGGGGGCATCATAGGTGCGCGGCGGACCAGCGCGAAAATGCCAGCGTTGGCGCACAACTTTCAGGGCAGCGTCGTTCAAGAGTGGCCACGGCGAGGGCGAGACCAGTTGCGCCGCGAGCACCGAGCCGTCTTCGCCGACATGGATGCGCACCACGACGTTTCCCTCCTGGCCCTGCCGGAGCGCGGTGCGTGGGTATTCGGGCGCGGGTTGTTTGCCGTCGCCTTCGCCGAACACGAGGCGTTGCGGTTGCGGCGCTTCCGTCGGTTTCACGACGGGCGTGTTGGTGACGACCGGCGGCGTGTAACGGGCCAGTTTGGTTTCCGTCACCGTGGCCGGCGCTTTGACTGGCACGGGAAACGCGATAGCTGGACTCGGCTGCGCGACTGCCAGCGGCGGCGGCGCAGCCAGCGGCGTGAACGCTTCCGGTGGCGGTGGTGGAGATGAAAGCCCCACCGCTGGCGCGGGCAGTTCGGGCGGCGGCAAAGCTTCCGGCGTCAACTCCACTTGCATTTGTTGCGCTAGCACCGGCTCGTCTCGCTGCGGCGCGCGCGGGCGGGAATAGGGCAACGCAAAGCCCAGCGCAGCCATCCCGCCGCAGAGCAGCCAGAGCACGAGCGTGAACACCGCGAGCTTGTTCGGCTCGGTTTCGCGTGCTGTCTGGTTCGATGCAGTCGGCATGGGTGCGTCGCTGGTCTAAAACTTCGCCGTCAGTGCGAACCGCGCCTGAATCGGTTCGACGGGATGAAAATGTTTTTCTTCCCGCGAGCCATCGCCGGGTCGCACGCGTGATTCGTAGAAGTAATCAATGTCGTGATCGCGCCGGTCGAGCAGGTTGAGAATCTCAGCGGTAATCGTCCACGTCTTGTTGATTTGGTAGCCGACCTGCGCGTTGAGCAGAATCGTTTCACCCGAACGTTCGCTATCGTTCTCGATGAGCGGACGAGGCCCGAAGTAGCGCATTCGCAAGCTCCCGAACAAACCAATGTCGCTGTGATACGTAATGCCGGTGGCAATCACGCTTTCGATGGAGCCGGGAATGTGATCGCCCACATGCCTTCCTGTTGCCGGGTCAATCGGGTTTTCGCGGAACTCGGCGTGCGAGAACGAGAAGTCCGCGTCCAGCGTGAACCATTTGTTGATGTTGTAGTAATTGGCGAACTCCACGCCGTAGCGGCGGCTCGGCAGACTGGCTTCGGTCGCACCGGCATCGCCGACGAAAAGAAGTTCTGAATCCATGTCGAGCCACCAGAGCGACACGGAGCTTTGCAAACCGGGAACATAGGTCGAGCGCACGCCCATTTCCGCGCCCAAGGTTCGCACGAGCGGATCGGCGCGGCTGACCGGCGTTCCACTGGCGGGATCAATGCGCGTGTTGACACCGCGTCCGTCGTTGCTGTGATGGCCGAGGCCACCTTGCAAATAGACTTCGGTTTTTTCCCACGGGCCAAAAATCAAACTCAGTTTCGGACTGGCGATCGCGTCGGCGCGGCTGCCGGAATTCGCGCCAAGATTGCTGTCCACATCAAAGTTGTAAACGTCACCGCGCACGCCCGCTACGCTGCGGAACTTGTCCGTCCACTGAATCTTGTTTTCGTAGTAGAGGCCGACGCTGGATTCCAGAATGTCGTCCCGCCGCGTGGTGGAAAGACGATCGCGGGCCTGCGTGGGGAAAAGTCCATTGCGAATGACGTCGTTGCGAACCTGAAGACCAAACGTGTTCTCCATTTCGCGCCCGGCCAGATGTCCAAACAACGAGTGACTCGCATTCAACCCAGCGACCCAACGCCGATCTTTCTGTTCGAATTGATCGCCGCGAGCCGGATCATCGAGGAAGTAGGTAAAGTTCGAGAAAAGATCGAGGTCGTAGTAAAAGCCGTACGCGATCACCTTCGTCGCAGAGTTCTCGTCGCTGCGATGCCACTCCGCCTGCAGGCTGTAACGCTGTGAGTTCCCGCCCGTGCTGTCATCGAGTGAGTCGAAGAATCCAACGATGTGCCGGCTGATCGCGCTTTCCGCGACCTGGTCGCTGGAATCCCATTGCCCGTGATAGCCGCGGGCCGTGACGCTGTAGCCATTGACCATGTCACCGACGCTGTAGCTGAGAATGCCGTTAAACTTTTGATAGTCGTCCGGGTTCTCCCAAGGGCCGTCGTGATGATACGCTTCGCCGCCGATGAGCAAATTGCCGTCGCCGACTTTCGGCGACGTGCCGAAGACCGCGTGCCCGTAGCCGTACATGCCGCCTTCGAGCGTGACGAAACTTTGCGGCAGCACACGGAACGTCTCCAAGTGCGCCGCGCCGGCCGAAGCGAAGTCGCCGTTGGCCGCGTAGTAAACTCCCTTCTCGTAAATCACCCGCTGCACCAGCTCTGGAATCACGATGTTCATGTCCGTGTATCCCTGCCCGTGCGCATGCGTGGGCAGGTTCACCGGCATCCCGTCGAGCGTCGTGTAGAAGTCCGTGCCATGGTCGAGGTTGAAGCCGCGCAGGAAATATTGATTCGCTTTCCCGCCGCCCGCGTGTTGCGTGATGATCACGCCCGGCACCATTTCGAGAATTTCTCCCGAACGCAGAATGGGCCGATCGGCCAACTGTTTCGCGCCCACCGTCCCTTGCGTCGCTGAATCGGCGACGCCGATCAGGCTATCCTCGCGTCCTTGCACCACCACTTCTTCGAGGCGCGTCGTTTTGTTCGTGATGCTTTCCTCGCCATGCCCGGCGCAGATGGCGCACGCGATGGCAAATGCTGCTGAGTTGAAATGATTGATTCTGCCGCGCCTTGCCACACTCGTGGCCGCGCGTCTGTGCGTTTGAATTTTCTGCTGCATGAAATTGATTTGGTTGCTGAGTTCCACGCGCTGTCGCGCCATCACCAAAACAGTTGGCGGGCAGACATCGCGTCATTCGCGCCGCAGCAATCAGTGCCGGACGAAAATGGATTCCTGAATTCGATCAACGAACGGAGATCAGCAGCAGGCAGGCGGACCGCGCGTGGCGGTGGAAGCGTTCCACTCGGCAGCCACAAGACGGGTTTCAGCAACAGGTGAGAAGAAAGTGAATCTTGAGACCGGGTAGGTCTTGTAATAGAACAAGATCCGTCACTTCTTTCTTTGTAGTTAGATTAAACTCGGTTTGTGTAAGCGGATTAGCAATGTCTTCTGTTTTGACGTCACAGCATCGACATATTCGGGCGATGTTTGAACCACCACCATACTTTCCGCATAATATGTCGTGGCCTTCTGATTCGCCTTGTATGAATAGACGTGGAAGCTTCAACAGAACCCTAAATACCTTTCCTTTGAACTCAAGATCCCAAAACAAACCTTGCTAAGGAGAATCCTGACATTCCTTCATTTCCGAAATTATTTCTTCGAGTAAATGATGGTAGTCAATGGAGGATTGTAATGGTG
>JBBRBM010000075.1:0-24775 GCA_038205745.1 Verrucomicrobiota bacterium
CGTCGCGCGGTTGCCGCGCAAGTGTGAGTAGGGCGCCTTGTATTTCTCGGGAACCTGGAACGGTGCGTGAACTGCGTTGAACGGCACGTAGAGGAAGAAAGGTTTCTGCGCGTCATGTTCGCGAACGAATTTCGCCGCCTCGCGGCCAACCAACATGGTGCTGTAGCCTTCATCACGAGAAACTTTGTCGTCGCGGTGCCAGTCGAATCCGCCATCGCGCGTATGCTCGAAGTAGTCGAGAGCTCCGTTGTAATGGCCGTATTGGCGATCAAAGCCGCGGCGGGTCGGCAGATACTCGGGCGCGAAATGGCCCAGGTGCCACTTGCCAAAGATCGCCGTCGTGTAACCCGCTTCGCGCAACGCCTGAGGCAAAGTTCTTTCCTCGAGTGGCAATCCGTATTGTGCCCAAGGCCGCACGACGCCCGTTTGCAACCCATGCCGCATTGGATACCGCCCCGTCAGCAACGCCGCGCGCGTGGGCGAACAAACAGGCTGCACGTAAAATTGTTCCAGCCGCGCGCCGCCGAACGCGAGCCGGTCGAGATGCGGTGTCTTGATTTCACTTCCGCGCCAACTCACGTCGTAAGAGCCAAGGTCATCCGCGAGGATGAACAGGATGTTCGGCCGCAACGCCGCGGCGATGGCGACGTGAGCGATAAAAGAGAAAACACAAACTGCCAGGGCAAAAGCCCTGCGCGTTGTTGTCGATGAGTTCATGGCTGACCGGGAGATTGAGCGATCGCGCCGAACCGTTCACGCACTTCCTTAGCGCTTCCGATCGTCAGCCACACTTCATATTCAAACTGCATCCCGGGAGTGATCGCAAAGTTCTTGAGCGGCGCGAAGTACGAGCACGAGCCGTGTTCGCGCTTGCCGTCGCCGAAGCGGTAGCACGTGATTTGATCCGCGACCGGGACGAACGCGCCCACGCCGAAATTGTTTGTGTCCACGTAGGCGGCCCAGTGCTCCGTGAATTTGCGCGACTCGTTGGGCCAGCCCGGCTTTGAGCGGCTCACCGCATCGCCAGTCCAGGGCTTCGCGCCTTCGTAAACCAGCAACGTGTCGAACTGCGGCTCAACAAAAACCGCGGGCAGCTCGTGCGAGATCTTCGGATGCGAGTTCGTGCCGGTGTAAGTCATCTTGAACTTCACGTGCGCAAGCTTGCCGGTGAGCGAAATCCATTCCTCGAAAATCACGTTCGTGAGATCGGCGCCGCTGGCCCAGTGCTTGCCGACGGTTTTTGCGTAGAGTGAAGTGCGCTCGGATTTGAACTCCAGCACCCGCGCCGGACTGCCACGCCAGTCGCCGCCCTGCACGGGATTCCAGCGCCACGGCTGTTTGTTCCAGAGCGAATCGTCCTTCTCGCCGTAATACGACTGCTGCACGAGGCGGCCGCGGTCCCAGTGATTGATCACATTCCCGCCGCCGCTCAACGCGAGGTAAGCGATGCCTGCGCCCGAAGATTTTTTCACGCCGAGCCGGAGCTCACCGTTGTCGATGAAAGTGAAGTCGTTGGTCGAACGTTCGTCGGGAATCTTGGGCTCGGCGGCGTTCGCAACGATCGCAAGCAGCAGCAGGATGAAAACGATTCGCATCAGCTCAGTTGTTTTCGCAACACTGCCATCGTTGCGGCCTGACGTTCCTTGACGAACGTCAGCGCCTTCTGAACCTTTTGCTTCGCGGCGTCCGGCTTCGTGACCATCTCAAGCACGGCGGGCACGAGACGCTTGATCTCATCTTCCTTGTCGAAGTCGAAGAGCCAATCGCCGAGTCCGATATCGCGCCACATGAATCCCTTGCTCGTCTGTTCCTCGAAACGACAGACGATCGCCGGCACCCCATTGCCGATGCACATGATCGGCGAGTGCATCTCGAGGCCGAACAATCCCGCGCTGCGGACGTAGGTGCTCAGCGCTTCATCGGTCAGCCAGAATTTTTCGCGCCACACGACCTTCTCGCGCACCGAAGCGGGGAGCTTGTCATAGAGCATCTCCTTGCCAACCTCCATCTGGCTTTGGTCCTCGGGACACAGCAACACCTTCATGCCAGTCTCGCGCACAACGGCAACGATCGCCGCGCGCAACGGGGCATTATCGTGCTCCTTCAACTCGTCATTGTGTTTGGCTCGACGGCGTTGTTCCTCCGTCATCTCGCGTCCGTGAATCTTCCAGTAAGGCGTGTAGCGCAAACGCGGAATGCAGCAGACGAATCTTCCATCTTCAAGTTTGTTTGTGTGCAGGAATGCCGTTGCGGATGCGTCATCACGCAAGTCACAGGCGAACGCGCCGTCGGGACCAAACTCCATCAACGGACCTTTCACGCCCGCCGCCTTCGCGTTCTCCAGCGAAACCGAATCACGGAAGAACGCGAACTTCGCCTGATTGAAGATCGCCTTGCCGTTCGGGGACAGAACCGGCGCCTGTGTAATCCCGTAAACACCGAACGGCTTTCCTGTGTGCTTCACGAACGCAGCAACATCGTTGGCAGCGACAAGGGACGGTCCCGACCCGTGCAGAAGAAAGTCCGCCCACGCGATTGCTTCGCCGAGTTCCGGCTTCGACGCCTTGCCGTCCGCACCGATCGTTCCTTTCACGATGCGCAACTTTGGGAAGCGCTTGTGTTCCATCGCCGCAACTTCCTCCGTGAGATCGCCGCTGGCCCAAAGGATTACTTCAGCATCTGGAATGTGCTTCTCGATCAGAGCCAGCACGCCGGGCGTGTGCGCGATGTCACCGATGTTCACCACCTGCCACGATGAGCGGAGCAGGATGCGCGGACGAGCGCGCTGCGCGAATGCCGGCATGGCTGTGGTCAGTGCAGCGCTCAGTGCGCTGGTCTTGAGGAAATGTCTTCGGTTCATGGTACGGCAACTTTCCTTGGCGCGGACGTTGGAGGATCGATCAACTGATTTTTCACCGGCTTGATCGTGGCGCGATGTTTTGCCACCGCCAGCTCAATCTCTGCGATGATATCCGTGTGGTTCGACGCGACGTTGAATCGCTCACTTGGATCCTGCGCCACGTTGAAAAGCAACGGCGGTGAATTCGTCTGCGGTTTCTCGGGACCGTAGCCGGTTCGCGTGATGAGGTTCGCTTTCCACGGGCCGAGCCGCGCCGCGTAAAGCTGCGTGCCGCGATAGAAGAAAAATGCTTCGCGCTCCCACTTCCCAGTGCCAAACAACAGCGGCGCGATGTCCACACCGTCAACGGCGCGATCCTTCGGAGCATCAGCTCCGGCGAGTTTTAGAGATGTGGTGAACAAATCCATCATGCATGCGAACTCGCGCTGCACCTGCGGCTGAATCCGGCCCGGCCACCACGCGATGCCTGGCACGCGCATGCCGCCTTCCCAAGTCGAGCCTTTGCCATCGCGCAACGGCCCGGCAGAGCCGCCGGATTGATCCATGATGAGCCACGGGCCGTTATCGCTGGTGAAAAACACGAGCGTGTTTGTCTCCAATCCTTCGGCGCGTAACGTTTTCAATACTTCGCCGACGCTCCAATCGAGTTCCTCCACCACGTCGCCGTAAAGGCCGCGCGCGCTCTTGCCACGAAACTTCTCGGAAGCGAACAGCGGCACGTGCGGGAAACTGTGCGGCAGATAGAGGAAGAACGGCCGCGACTTGTTCTCGTGAATGAACTTCACCGCCTCTTCCGTGTAGCGCCGCGTGAGCTGTGTCTGGTCCGTGGGGCGCTCGATGAGTTCCTCGTTCCGATACAAGGGTGCGTTCCACCATTTGGGATCCTGGTCGAGGCGTGACGTGGCGCGCGGTGGCGCGTTCGTTGGGTTCATGTCATTCGAGTGCGGCAGGCCAAAGTAGAAATCGAAGCCATACTTGCGCGGATGATACGCCGGATTGATCGCCCAATTCCCAAGATGCCACTTGCCGATGCAGGCCGTCGCGTAGCCACGCGTCTTCAACGCCTGCGGAAGAGTGATTTCGTCCGCCGGCAATCCGCCGGTCGAGATGTTCCGGATCACGCGGTGCTGATCATTGCACATGCCGCTGCGGATCGGATAACGGCCAGTCAACAAAGCAGCCCGGCTCGGTGTGCAAACTTCGGCGGCAGAATAAAAGTCAGTGAAACGAAGCCCTTGAGCCGCCATGCGATCGAGATTCGGCGTGCGGATGTTCGGGCTGCCGTAACAACCGAGATCACCGTAGCCGAGATCGTCGGCAAGGATGATGACGATGTTCGGTGCGGCGGATGTTGACCACGGAAGACACAGAAGACACGGAAGGAGGAGAACGAAGAAAAATCGGGGGAAAGTGATTTGGTTGTCGATGGCTTTCATGTGGTTTCCTTTTTCCGTATGCTCCGTTTTTTCCGTGGTCATCTCACAATCCTTTCAATCTCCACGCCAGGATAGTGTCCGAAGTTAATGAGCAGCCCGACGCGATGCCGGGTGGCTTTGAGGCAGTTGTGAACCTGTGCCCGATGCTCGTCCGTCAGCGCGGAAAGTGCCTTCAACTCAACAACGATCTGTCCGAAGCAAATGAAGTCAGGCTGGAACTCGCAACGGAGCACGCGTCCCTTGTATTCAAGCTGCTGCCGCGGCTGGGGAACGAAAAGGATTCCTCGCAACTCAAATTCGATTGCGAGGCATTCCTGGTAAACTGCTTCGACAAAGCCGCTGCCTTTGTCTTTGTAAACCTCGAAGCACGCGCCACGGATCGCGTATGTCTCCGACTCGAAGAGCAGCTTTTCGTTCAATTCATCCATTCTGTGTCTTCCGTGTTTTCCGTGGTCATCGAATTCCCCAGCAGAATGGATCTCTTTCATCGAGCAGCAACTCAGCTTCGCTGTTCACGAAAGCCATGCCGGTGATCGTCGGAATAATCTGTTCGCCCGCGCGTCGAAACGTCCCGCGGAACGTGCTGCCGATGATACTTTCCTGAATCCACTCCTCGCCTTCGCGAAGTTTTCCGTCGGCAGCGAGGCACGCGAGCTTGGCACTCGTGCCCGTGCCGCACGGAGAACGATCGTAAGCTTTGCCGGGACAAAGAACGAAGTTGCGCGAGTGCGCGCCGGATTGTGCAGGCGGGCCGAACAACTCGACGTGATCCACTTCAGGAAATCCGTGCGCGTTCACCGCCTGCCGCACGCGCCAAGTGTAATCAGTGAGCCGCTCCACGTTCTTCAGCGCCAGCTCCTGCCCATGTTCCTCGACGAGAAAAAACCAATTGCCGCCCCACGCAACGTCGCCCTTCACGTTGCCGATGCCGGGGACTTCCATGCTGACGGCCATTGCTTCGCGGTAGCTCGGCACATTCTCAACGGAAACCGAACCGTCCTGATGCAGTGTGGCCGTCACGACGCCAACCGGCGTTTCAATTCGATGCTCACCCGGCGTGATCCGGCCCATCTGCGCAAGCGTGGCGACAAGTCCAATCGCACCATGCCCGCACATGCCGAGATAGCCGACGTTGTTGAAGAAAATCACCCCGGTCTCACACGACTTGTCGCTCGGTGGAACCAACAGCGCACCGACAACCACATCCGAGCCACGCGGTTCGTTGACGATCGCGGAACGAAAGCGGTCGTGTTGTTTGCGAAAAATTTCCAGACGCGATGCCAGTGTGCCTTCACCCAATTCCGGTCCGCCGCTGATGACGACACGCGTCGGTTCACCGCCAGTGTGTGAGTCGATGATGTGGATGCTCCGCATGTCAGGGTTTCGCCGGCGCGAGAAACGGAAGCTGAGGCGGATTCGCGTTCGTCGCGGAAAACGAAATGGAACTGGTCAGCTCACGCGAGCGCTTTGTCCCGCCTCCGGTCGCAAGGTAAAACCAATCGCCGTTGAAGCCGGCATCGATGTTTTCCTTCGATTCCCACTTCGCGCCGGATGCGGTGAAACGCGCCTTGACGAGCGGCTGCCATTCACCGGTGCGAGTGTGAACCCAGCCTTGCCCAAACTGCGCGCGACGCACTTCATCAGCACTCTTGGTGTCGCGGCGGAAATCTTCCACGAACGAGTAATAGCCGCGCAGCCATTTGCCGCCCGTCTGAGTGCGGAACGTCGCGAGCTTGCGCCAGCCGTACGTCGTGTTGTCGAAAAGCCACGCGGTGTAAGCGGTCTTCTCACCCTGCACTTCACCTTGAAGCGCAAAGCGATTCGTCTCGCCGATCTTCCACGCGAATGGCGTCATGCATTGGCCACCGGTGCCTTCGCCGCCGAATCGTTTGATGCGCACGCCCGCGCCCTCGTAGAGCAACTCGACGCGATCTTCGAGCTTCACTGCTTTCTGGTCGTCGCCCTTGGTCGGGTCCCACACCGAGAAGATCGCGACCTTGTTTGTGGGACTGCCGAGTTGCTGGATGCCGAAGTAGCCGGTGTTCCAACCGCACGCCATGAAGTAGCTGCCATTCACCGACTCGTTGACGATCATCTCGTTGTAAAAGAGATCGCCTTCCGGCGCCGCGTATCCGAGATGCACCGAACGCGCGGCGCGTGGAGGCGGTTCAGCGGCAAATGCCGCAGCGGTGGCGAACGCGAATGCGAGCGATAGAGTTTTCATTTCAAAACTTTGGGCCAAGGCGGTGGATCGTCCCCCAAACCGAGCTGCGCATCGCTTTGCCGTCAGCGGAGTTGAGGCTGTATTTCACTTCGAACTGCATCACCGGTTTCAAGCCGGGCACTTCGAGGAAAATGGTTTTGCCATCCGCAGACAACTTCGCGGACTTCACCTCGACGGCTGCGCGGCCCTCCTTTTGCGGGTCGCCCGGCAGGTAATCCTTCGAGCCGTAGTTCTTCGAGTAGAGATAATTCCACTGGGAGAAAGCGTAACTGCCCGCGTCCTCGGCGGCCGTTCGATCGAGCGCCGTCGTGAAGGTCAGGCGAACGCCGTTGGTGTGAACGTGGAACGCGACCGGAATGCGCGGGTCCTTGCCCGTGAAGCGCACGCGCTGAAAACAACCATCGCGCGCGGCGGCCGTTTGCCAGCCTGTCGAGCCGACGACGTAGAGCTGCCCATCCCGCGGATTGAACGCACCACGCATCACGCCGGAAAGAAAGCGCCCAGGCAATGGCACGACCACGCCCTGTGGCACGCCATCGACGACTTCGCGAAGCACGAGAAACTGCGAGCAACGTCCCCAACTGAAATGCAGCAAGTGTCCCGTGAGCGGCTCCCACTGCTTGCTCGTGACCCAAAGCTGGCTGCCGCCCGAATTATCCATGCTGTGCGGGATCCAGCAAAGCGGCGCGTCGTAGCCGAGCGGGCGATCCGCCGTCACGCGCGGTCCGCCGTAGCCGTACCAGCCGTCCTGACGCGCCTCGACCAGCAGACTCGATGGCGTCCACTCGCCTTGCTGCGGCGCGACGGTCACGATCCTGCCATCCGGGCTCACGCCCATGCCGTTTGGATTGCGAAAACCTCCCGCGATCAATTCCGCGCGCGAACCGTCCCGCAACACGCGATACACACCCGTCGGATCGACGTAATAAAAATTCCCGTTCGTGTCCGTCTCCAGACTCGTCACGTAATCGTGTCCACTGGTCGAAGTTTTGATGCCGCTGAAGAAATTCTCGTAGAAGTCCGCTTCGCCGTCGCCGTTCTCATCGTGCAACTCCGTGATCTGATCGCGGCCGAGCACGAAGATTTTTCCATCACGCACGCGCAAGCCAAGCGGCTGGAACAATCCCGTCGCGAAACGGCGCCACGTCAACTTCTGAAGGTTCTCGTCAATGCCACTGACAAGCCAAACGTCACCGTGGATGGTGCAGACTGCGGCGTCGCCGTTTGGCAGGAAATCCACGCCCGCGGCGAACAACAGCGCCTTCCACGGGTTTTCGTAAGGCATCGTGAGCGTATCAATGACGAAGGCGTCCGAGCCGAATCCGCGTTGTCCGCGCGTCGTGATCGCCTTCCAGCGCGGAGCGCCGGGTTTGGCGAGCGCGGCCACGTCATCTGCCTTCGACGCTTTAATCAACCCCACGAGCTGTGCCGGATCAGTCGAAGCGCTGAAAAGCTTGAGCGACACATCTTCCTTGCCCGCATCAATGTGCAGCTTCAGCGCCGCGCCTTCGACCCGAAACTCCGCGTTGTCTCCGCGCAGCGCGAACGTCACCGGACCCAACTTCGCCGTGACCCTGGCGCAGTTCACGCCGTCAACGGTCGTGATCGCGGCGTCCATTCCCTCGGCGAGCAGCACGGTTGCTTCGCCACCTTTGCGTATCAGAAAAGAGCGGGTCATCGCCGTAACGCCACCGAAGGTTTCGGCCCACGGCGTTTCGAGCACGCGAGTCGTTCCGACTTCGTAATCGAGCACCACGCGCGGTCCGTGAACATGCAAGCCACGCCAGCGCACGGGCGTGCTCCACGCCGGACCTTTCGGGGAAACGAATTGTACATCACTGGCGGGATGAGGCGTGCCGATGAGTCCGTAACGGGTCGCTTCAAACTCCAGGAAGCGATCCGACCAGACCGCACGTGGTGACGCTGTCGCGGTGTCATAAACCACGGACACGTTCGTGCCGTCGCCCAGCCGGATCGACAAACCTTTGGCCACCGTGCCAGCGGGACTTGAAACCAGCGATGCGTGGAAATTCCCGAGATCGGTCGCGTTCCATCGCGAGTCCACCCAGTCGGTTTCCTTCTGCGTGCCGGGCTCCTTTTGCGCGAAAACCAGAAACGGCAATACAAGCGTTAGTGTGGCAACAGCAAATCGTGGCGCTACGTTCATCGGGATGTCCGACTCATTTCCGCTTCGGAATCTTCGGACGATTCGCGATTCCGTCGTGAATGATTTTCAAAACGCGTTTGCGCTCTTCACCTTTCAGCACCTGACGTGGCGCGCGGACGTATTCAGCGCCGAGACCGCATTCCTGCACAGCAAGTTTGATGTATTGAACGAACTTTACGTTCGTATCCAAGTGCAAGAGCGGTGTGAACCACCGGTAAATCGCGCGCGCCTTGTCCCACTCGCCACGCCGCGTGAGTTCCCAGAAGTATTGATTCTCCTGTGGGAACGCGATTCCGCTTCCCGCCACCCAGCCATCGATGCCGAGGATACTCGCCTCGAGCGCGAGATCATCCACGCCGGTGAACACCGCGTAACGATCACCGACCGCGTTGCGGATGTCGGTGATCCGACGGACGTCACCCGAACTTTCCTTCAGCGCGACAAAATTTTTCTGCTCCGCCAACTGCGCGAACATCTCGGGCGTGATGTCGTTCGCGTAGCTGATGGGGTTGTTGTAAATCATGATCGGCAAGCCGGTGCTTTTCGCGACGGTGCGAAAATGCGCCAGCGTTTCATCGGGCGCAGACTTGTAGAGCATCGCGGGCATGAGCATCACGCCATCGACGCCGAGTTTCTCCACGTCGCGCACGTAACGGATTGCCTCGGCGGTGCTGGTCTCGGCCACGCCACTGAGCAACTGCACGCGCCCATTGACGGCACGGATCATCGCTTCCATGACGCGGCGTTTTTCCTCGCCGGTCATGGGCTGGTTCTCACCGAGCGAGCCGAGGAACACGAGGCCGTTCACACCGGAGCGGATCAGCACGTCGGCGTGGCACGCGGTCGCATCGAGATCGAGCGAGCCGTCCTTGTGCATTTGGGTGGTGATGGCGGGGAAGACGCCTTGCCAGAATGGTTTCATACGTTGTCGATTGCTGCACGAACGATCACCGGATCACCACGTCAATTGCAACAGCGAGACAGCCTGTCGCGGGAGATTGAACTTCAATCCGGCGTTGCCGTTTTCGATTTCCACTGTCTGTGCTGCGCCGACCGTTGCGAGCTTCCCGGCCTTTTCAAGTTGCTGATACTGCTCGGGCGTTGGCGATTGTGGAGAACCAAGTCGCTTCCAGGCGGTGAACGCGTTGCTGTGTTCCTCATCAATGCGGAAGTGTTCCAATCGCGCCTTGCCGCTGATGAGCGGAAGCGAGTTCAACTCCACCTCCACTGCGGCGGGCGGCCCCGCAACATCATCATCGTGATAGTGCCAGACCATCAGGCAAAGCCGATTCGTCTCCACACTTGCAAGCGCCGCAACGTCCGGCTGCTGGCGAACTCCACTGTGTGACATGTCATCGAGCGAGATGGCTCCGCTGCTTTGGGCTTCGATGCGTTGCCCGCGCATCTTTGCAAACACGCGGAAGACATTGAGCACCGGCTTGTCGATGCCGCCGCTGGCGAGTGATCGGAATCCGGCGAAGTAAGGTTGATCCTCGAACTCGAACGCCCACGTCACTGCGCCGTCGAGATTCACGCCATGCTTCTCGGCGAGGTCGTGTTTGCGCGCGAAGACTGCGGCAGTGTAACTCGAATACATCGTGCGGATCGAAACAGGAATTGATTCAGCAGCGACGCCGATGCGACAGGCAGCAACTAACGCGAAGATCGCAATGATGATTCGGTGGAGATTCACAGCCGCGAATGCTCGCGTGCGAGACGAAGAATTAAAAGTTGAGAGTTCAGACTCGCCGCGGCGGCGTCTCGCAATGCACCGACGTTACGCAGAAGATTACCGTTTCCCCTCCGCCGCCCAGCGAATGCTCCGGGCGAGCAGCTTGCGATAGTTCTCGTTGTTGTAAGCCGTAGGGCCGTGACCAAGCTGGAGATAAACCACGCGCGAGTTCCGATTCGTGTGCGCCCAGGCGATCGGCTTGCCGCTCTTCGGCTGCGTCGTCGTCACGAGCGTCATCACGTCCGGTGACACGCGGAAGCCCCAGTAGATTTCGTCCGTGATCGTGAAGTCGCGCAGTCCCGCGGTGATCGGATGTTCCTTCGCCACGATCACGATCGGCATGACCACGTCGTGCTCGTAACCAAGTTCCGGCGTCACGCCGCCCTTCTTGTTTTGGGATTCCGGATACGTGCCGCCCACGATCTTCTCGAACTCGGGCCAAGCCTGATACGAAACCAGCGCGTGATGCGTGACGACGAGTCCGATGCCACGATCCAGGACCGCCAGCAGTCGTGTCTTCTGAGCGTCGGTGATGTTCTGCATCATGTCGTAGAGAACGATGCAGTCGTAGCTCAACAGATCGTCGCGATCGTACGCCGTCGATGAAGTCTTCGCCTGAACTGCGTGCGTGAAGTCGATCGCGGTGTTCGTCTGAAACACGTTGAGGAATTCGTTTGTAGCGTAGCCGTGTCCGCCGGTGACGAGGAGCACTTTGATTCTGGCGTCCGCCGCATTGGCGGCAATGCAGGTGAGCAACGCAAACAGGAGCGCGAGTGGTTTCATAAGCGGATGGTTTGACGCAAAGGCCGTCCACGTCAATCGCCCGAGTGATCACTTCACCAGCAGCAACGCGCCGCTTGTGAGCAACACGATGGCCGCGGCTTCACGCCAGCCAAATCGTTCCCGCAACAACACCGCCGCCAGAATGATCGCGATCGCCACGCTGAGTTTGTCCACGGCGAGCACGCCGCCGACTCGGCCGTTGCTCAGCGCGCGGTAAAAGCAGAGCCACGAAAGACCCGTCGCGAGTCCTGAAGCGACGATGAAGCACCACGTGCGCGCCGGCCATTGCATGAGCTGCGGAACTTTTCCTGAGAACGCGGCGACGATCCACACGAACGGCACGACGACACTGGTGCGCACGGCGGTGGCGACGTCGGAGTCGATCCCGCGCAATCCTGCCTTCGCGAGAATGGAAACGAGCGCGGCGAAGACAGCGGAGAGCAGAGCGTAAATCCACCATTGCATGGCATGAAGATGGCGACGCGCCGGGTGCCGCACAATCCCGCACTCACGTGCTCTTCACGCTGAAATTTTCGCCGCATCATTCGCGATCGCGAGCGGCGAAGGCTTGCGCAGTGCTGATACGGAAATGCCGCCCGGCCAGTTCGTCGTGACGAAATCGCCCTCGCGAGTGAAGTCCGCCGCTTGATGTTTCATGCCGCTGCTGCCAGGAAAAATGTTCAACGCGATGCAGAAGAAGGCCTCCTTGATTGCGTTGAAATCAATCTCCCGCGATGCGCCGCTGTAGACAACGCGGTCCACAAACCGACGGTTGTCTTCCGCGCCCGTTTCCCAACGGTGCGTCATTCCATCGAACGCCTCGCCGAGAAGATCAAATGTCAGCGTGCAAAACTTGTCTTCAGCCATCCCGTGACTTGCATTGAGCGCCTTGGCAGTCAGTCCCTCAACATCGCCGCCAAACTCGAATCGTAGCCGCAAATCTTTCGCCGTGATGCGGCCGGGCACCTTTGGCTTGTCGAGGGTCGGATGTGTGTCGCCGTAATCGTTCGCGAAGCCAACCGTCACGAGAGCGCTGCCTTCGCGCTGTGCCGCAAAGACGAGCGCCGAAGTGAAGTCGTAGTTGTCGTGAAGAAAACGAATGCGAAACCATTTCGCGTTCTTTGGCGTGCCCCAATACGCCAGCACCGGCCGTCGCTGGTTCCAGAGATCGCTGCGGTTCACCGTGCCGAGCGCGAATTGCGGATGCAGAAACGTCGTGCCGACAACAGGATTCTTCCCGCCACGTCGTGCCGGTTCTGCTTTGCTGAAAGTTTCCACCGTGTTCCGCGATGAAGTCAGCTTCGCAAACTGCGGCACCAATTCCTTCGGGCAAGTCAGCGGAAGGCGATACAGGTCGAGCCCGAGCGGAAGTGGATTTTTCTGATCGAGATCAACGCCCGTCGCCGCCTGAATCACGGAGAGCGCGTTCCCGCGACGGCGCAGATCATCGCTATAAGAGCGGCTGTGCGGACCAGCCCATTGGCGAGTCGGCGCGTGAAAATGATTCACGATGTGCTTCCATGCGAAGTCGTGCAGCTCGGTGACCAGTTTGCGATCCGCTGAATCCTGGACGTGCATCAACATGCGCGACAGTTCCGCGACAGCAATGATCGTGTAAGTAGGGCTGTTGTATTCCGTGAAGCTGCCTTGCTCGAAAGTGTAGGCGTGAAAGCGCCGCAACCGCGCTCGACCGTATTCGAGAATCTCCGCATCGCCAAACTGCTCGCCGGCGACGATCGACACGTAGGTGCCCATGATCGCGATGTTCGTGTAGCCGGGACCGACGTTGCGTTTCTTGATCGAACGCGCCGCGTGAAGAATCGCGTCGCGCGTCTTGTCCGCGAGTTCTGTTCCAAGTTGGTCGCGATGGTGAATCCACGCGTGGAGCAATTGCACCGAGCAAAAGTCCGCCCAGTTCCAGTCGGGTGGCGCCATTTTGTCGAGCGGCTCTTCGAGGAACCACGACCAGATGCCGTAGGTCTTGCTCGCGGGATTCTGGTCCTGAAGAGAAATCATTTTGCCGAAAATATCCTTCGCCCGATGCAACCGTTCCGGCTCGTCCGCATCAAGCAACGCCGCCGCGTAAGTGATCGACACGCGCGTGCCATGGACCTGCCCGGTTTTGATCTTCGTGTGATAGCCGGGACTGCTCACTGGCGCGGTCAGCATTTTCTCCGCGGGATCGTATTTCAAATCCTCGTTCGCGAGCGCAGCCATCAAGGCAGCGCGACGCCCTGAAGTAAGCGTGAGGCGCCTGGGTTCGCTGGTCGCTGCGGAAATGGGTTGGACAATCAAAGTTCCGCAAGCCGTCGTGCCGGTGGCGATGAGAAAATCTCGTCGGGTAAACATGCTGGCAGGGTAGCGAGCAAAGCTTTCGGCGCACTACGAAATTTGCGGAAGGTGGAACTCGCCGCGTTGCGGCAAGTCGTCGCAGCACGACGACTTCCACCAGCGCGCTTGGCAAACCGCTCCCGAGTTGTTACGCATTCGCGACCATGAAAACCACCCGTCGAGATTTCCTGAAATCAGTTTCCACCGTGGCTGCTGCCGCATCGCTCGCGCCGGCTGCATTTGCGCAAAGCGACACGCCGAAGAAACCGAGCATCCGGCTCGGCTACGACAACTTCGCCGTGCGCGATCTCGGTTGGAAGGCGCCGCGGCTCATCGAATACGCCGCGGAGATCAAGTGCGACAACGTGTTCATCACCGACTTCGGCCCGTTTGAAAAATTCGAGGACGACTACCTGAAGGACCTTCGCAAGATGGGGGCGGACAAAGGCGTTCAAATCTGGCTCGGCTCGTGGAGCATCTGCCCGACTTCGAAGCGCTTCAAAAAAGATTGGGGCACGGCGGAGGAACATCTCGCGCTCGGCATTCGCATGGCAAAGGCGCTCGGCTCGCCAGTGTTTCGCGTCGTGCTCGGCGCGGGCGAAGATCGCGACACGCCGGGCGGCATCGACGCACGCATCGCCGACACGGTGACAGTGCTCAAGAGCCAGCGCTCGAAGGCCATCGATGCTGGCGTGAAGATCGCCATCGAAAATCATGCGGGCGACATGCACTCGCTTGAACTCGTGCGACTCATCGAAGACGCGGGCAAGGATTACGTCGGTGCGAACACGGATTCAGGCAACGCCGTGTGGACGTGCGAAGACCCGATGCAAAACCTGGAGAATCTTGGGCCTTACACCATTTGCACCAGCTTGCGCGACTCCGCGACGTGGGAAAGTGCGAACGGTGCGACGACGCAATGGACCGCGATGGGCGACGGCACCGTGGACCTGAAGGCTTACTTCAAGCGCTTCGCGGAACTCTGTCCGAACGTCCCTGTTCACATCGAAACGATTTCTGGATTCAATCGCGAACTGGCTTATTTGAAGCCCGAATTCTGGAAGCCGTGGCCCAACATGCGCGCGAGCGACTTCGCCAAATTCGTGGCGCTCGCCAAACGCGGCAAGCCGCGCGACGCCTGGAAAGCGCCCGCAGGTGCAGATCGCAAAACGGCCAACCAGAATTATCAGAAGGAACAAATCGAGCGCAGCATCGCGTATTGCCGCGAGCAGCTTGGGCTGGGCGTGCGGGCGTAGTGTGCGCGCAGAGATCGTCATCGGGTTAATCGCCGTTGCGGCAATGTCGCTGTGTGGTTGCGAGACTTCCACACCTTCCACGGGTACGCCGAAGATTACAGCCAAGATCATGGATTACGGCGTATTTCGCACAGCGCTCTCCCGTCGTGACCAGACGAACGTGATCCCCGAGCGCGAGCCTCGCGTGCTCATGCACACCGACCGCGTGGAATCTGGAACCGGCGTTCAGTTTGGATTCACATTTGAAGTTCACGGCCTGCCTGAGAGCGAAAAAATCACACTCACACAGATGGTTCGGCGTCCAGCCGTCCGCTTGAACCAGCTAAAACAGGAAACCATCGCGAGCACGCTTCAACCATTCAAGGCGAAGGGAAGATCGGATCGCGGAATTGCGATCTATCAAATGGGCGGCGCGATCGGAACACTGCCTGGCACCTACGCAATTGAGCTTTGGTTTCGAGGACGTCTGCTCGCGCGGAAAGCTTTCATCGTGTCGCCGCACGCTAACCCCAAGAACCGCAACAACCCCGTCGCGAGGGTAACGCTTCCGCACGGCGCGGGCTGCACGCGCGGCTTGGCGTTCGCATCGAACTCTGATACTTCGCCGCGATGCTTTGGCTAAGGCTTTTGCTCGTGATGATGTTCGCGCTCGTGTTCGACGCGCGCACGCATCAGCCCGGCTTGAGCAGTCTCTCGATCCAGCTTCGTGACAATTCGCTGGAGGCGGACTTGATCGTGGCATGGCAGGAGGTCGACACGATCGTGCCGCTCGACGGTGATGGAAACCGCGAGTTGTCGAACGACGAGTTCGCGGCGGGTCGGGCGCGCCTGATCGGAATGGCGCAGCCATCTCTCGCCTTCGAGACGGATGGTCAGCCGCTCCGTTTCATCAAAGCCGAGGTGCAGCGCGAAGACACCACCGGCATCCGCTTCATCACGCAGTGGGAATTCCCGACCAACGCGCGCGTGTTGCTCGTGCGCTCAGAAATTCTGAGCGACCTGCAAAATGGTCATCGCCAGATTCTTTCCGTGCGTGGTGTCACGAACGCGTTGCTCGCGGAGTATTCACTGACGCGCGAACGCAACACGTATGAAGTGCCGCTCACCGGTGAAAGGCGCGACCACACCATCGGTCAATTTCTCTGGCTGGGCGTGGAGCACATTCTCACGGGCTGGGATCACCTCACGTTTTTGTTCGGCCTGCTTCTCGTGGGCGCAAAGCTGCGCGAGGTCGTGAAGATCATCACGGCATTCACGCTGGCGCATTCACTCACCCTGGCGCTGGCGACCTTTGATTTGATTCGTCTGCCGAACTCGATCGTTGAACCCGCGATTGCTGCGTCCATCGTTTATGTCGGCATCGAGAACATCGTCCGGCGAGAGTATCACGGACGTTGGATGCTGACGTTCGCCTTCGGACTGATTCACGGATGCGGTTTCGCCACCGCACTTCGGGAACTTGGGATTGGTGCGAACGGTGAATCCGTCGTGAAGCCGCTCGTCTGCTTCAATCTCGGCGTGGAACTCGGACAACTCGCCATCGCCGCAGCGGTGCTGCCGTGGGTCTGGAAGTTGAAGCCGAAATTTGAGCGCCGTTGGATTCCCGTCACATCAATCGTCGTGGCGCTCATCGGCGCTTGGTTTTTGCTCGAGCGCACCGTGCTGGGGCGATGAGTTGCCCTTGGAAGATCGCGCCACATTGGCGGCGGTGATTGGTTGATCGAGACGGTTCGGCTCAAGTTCGCGCCTGGAGTGGCGATGTTGTAGCCGTGCGACGCGTTGTTGTGGTGATCGATGATGATGAAGAAGTGGCCGAAGTTCTGGCCGCGTTCTTGAACACCGGTGGCTACGATACTCAGATCGCAACGTCCGGAAGCGCTGGCATTCGTCTCGTCAATGAGACGGTCCCGTTTGCCGTCGTGTGCGACATGCGCATGCCGGGCATCGGCGGCGAAGAAGTGATTCTCCAGCTCAAAAGCCAGCCTCTAACCAGTCACATTCCCGTGGTCGTGGTCACAGGCTATTGCGAGGAAGAGTTTGCCGGTATTGGAGACGCGTTTCTTCCCAAGCCCGTCCGCTGCCATGAACTCGTCGAGGCCGTCGGACAACTCGCCGCCTGACTCCGTCGCGAACCGAGGTGTGGTCGAGTGATCGATCGCAACCTGCGATCAAAGACCAGCGTTGGACCGCTGGCTCACAGCTTGACGACGCCCATCTTGACGAAGACCCAAACCAATCCGAAGGCAATTCCCGCAGTCACTGGAATGGTCATGATCCATGCCCAAACGATGCGCTCGATGACTTTCAGCTTGAGCGCGGAGAAGCGTTTGGCGGCACCCACGCCCATGATGGCGGTGGAGATCGCGTGGGTGGTGGAGACCGGCATGCCCATTGATCCGGCGACCGCAAGGACGGTGGCGGCAGCCGTCTCGGCGGCGAAACCATGAACGGGCTGCAGCTTCACCATGCGATGCCCCATCGTCCTGATGATGCGCCATCCGCCGGCGGCAGTTCCCGCGGCCATCGTCATCGCGCACAAAATCACAACCCAGTTCGGAATGCCCTGGCTCTTCACATCCGCTGGATAAGGCATGTAACCGAATTGCAGAGCAGTTGGCAGCATCTCGACCAGATGATCACCGAGGGTGAGCGCGTACGGGCTTGAGCCATCCTTCGTGACCAGGAAGTGCGCCCAACCCGGGAGGTGGTCGAAAACACCGGTGGTGGTCGCCGCCACGAGCGCGAGCGTGATGATGCCCATGCATTTGGTGGCGTCGTTCATGCCGTGGCTGAAACCCATGTAAGCCGAACTGCAAAGCTGCGCCTTGCCGAAGACGCGGCTCACCGTTCGCGGGCGCCAGGAATGAAGCGTGAAGTACAAGATCACCATGATGATGAATCCGCCTACAAAACCGAGGAAGGGAGATGTGACCATCGGAATGATCACCTTGTAGAACAGCCCGCTCTTGTCCGCGTTCGGTTTTACTTCGATGTGAACGACTGACACACGGCCGGCGAACGCGACGACTTGCAGTTTGTTGGTCCCGAAGGTGACGCCATGTGTTCCGTTCGTTTTGATGCCGTCACCCAGTGCCGCGATGATCTCGGGCGATGCAGGGGTGAGCTTCTTTTCCTTTTTGTCTTTAACCTCCGTCCACTTGACTGCGCTCCAAATAGTCACCGGCTTGCCGTCCTTGTCCGTCAGCGGCTTCAGTTCATTCAGGCAGACCGCGTAAGCCATGGCCGCCCCCAGCAGGCTGCCAATAAGCGCATGGCTGGAACTGGAGGGAAGGCCGTAATACCACGTGAGCAAATTCCAGCCGATGGCGGCAAAGAGGGCGCACACGAGCACGCCTTGCGTGACAAATCTCGCGTCGACCAGTCCGCTGGAAATGGTTTTGGCGACTGCAAGTCCGAAGAACGCGCCGAAGAGGTTCGTGACGGCGGCGAGAATGATCGCCTCGCGCGGGGTGAGCACTTTCGTTCCGACCACTGTGGCGATTGCGTTTGCAGTGTCATGGAAGCCGTTGGTGTAGGTAAACACCAACGCCACGAATATCACGAGGACGACGAGTTCCATGTGCTCAGGAATGTTTGAGCACGACGTTTGAAACCACGTTGCCGGCATCGCGGCAACGGTCGAAAACTTTTTCCATGATCTCGTAGAGATCCTTCAAGGCAAGCGCCGTGAGGGGATCATACTTTCCGCTGTAGAGTATGCGGAATTGATCGAGCATGAGTTTGTCTGCGTCGCCTTCGATCTGCTGGAGGCGGTTATTCTGTTGGGAGATGCCAGCGAGGTCGTTCTTCTTCAATTCCTTCAGCATTGCGACCACGATCCCCACGGCCTCACCCAGCATCTCGATTTGAGTATCGAACTTCACCTCACGCAAACGAGGAGCGCACAGGATGTAGCGCTCGGCGAATTTTTCCACGGTCTTCGGCACCTTGTAGAGGGCATTGGAGAGCGCCTCGATGTCCTCGCGCTCGAGCGACGTGACGAAGGTTTTGACCAGCATCTCACTGATCTGATTGGTGATTGCCTTGTCCTTGCGGCGCGAAGCAATGAACTCGTCGAGCGTGGGAGTGACGGACGGATTGGTCAGTATGCGCTTGAGTGCTTCCACACTGTGAAGACCTTCTTCGGCACTGGCTGTCAGCAGGTCAAAGAACTTGTCATCTTTTCCAAGAAGCTTTTGCAGAGAGAACATGCGGCGGTTGTCACACAACAGTCACAATACTGTCAATGAACGAACTTGGTGTGGCCGAAAGATGTCATGGCCTCGCCAAGCAGCAGCCGACAAAAGGTGGTTCAACGGGAACAACCTGTGCGGGGAATGGCTGGCAGGACCGTTTGCATGGCCGGTGTTCAGATCGGCGATGGATTCAGAATTTGATGACTCCCGCCTTGTTAGCCAGCCACACGAGGGAGTACGAAACTGCGCCAGCGGCGGGAATCGTCAGCACCCACGCCCAAATAATCCTTTCGATCACGCCCAATTTGAGCGAACTGAAACGCTTCGCGCATCCTACACCCAGGATGGAGGCTGTGATCGCGTGTGTCGTGGAGACGGGCATGCCCAATGTGCCTGTGACTGCGAGCACAGTGGCAGCCGTCGTTTCGGCCGCGAATCCATGCACGGGCTGGAGCTTCACCATTTTATGACCCATGGTCTTGATGATTTTCCATCCGCCGGCGGCGGTTCCGGCCGCCATCGTCAGTGCGCAACTAATAACGACCCAGGGAGGCACCAACTGGCTCTTCGCATCGCCGATGGGCGGCATGTAACCGAACTGAAGCCAGGATGGGAGCAGAGAAATCAGATGGCTTCCGACCGGCAGATGCAACGGGTCTGATCCTTCCGGCGTTTTCAAAAACGCGAAAAGGTCTGACGGATCGTTGAGAACTCCCGTCTTGGTCGCAGCAACCAGCGCAAGCGTGATGATGCCCATCGTTTTGGTGGCGTCATTCATCCCGTGGCTGAAACCCATGTAACCGGCACTGACGAGTTGGAGCTTGCCGAAAACGCGGCTGACCCAATACGGGCGGGCTTTGAGCAGCAGCAGATAGAGCAAGCCCATGAAGAGAAGCCCGCCGACGAACCCAATGATCGGTGAACTGATCATCGGGATGACCACCTTGTGCAGAATTCCGGCGCGTTCGATTTTGTTTTTCTCGACGACCATCTTCACGCGACCCGAGAAAACGACAGCCTGCACCTTGTTGGTGCCGAGTTTCACGGTATGCGTTCCGTTGGTGCGAATGCCCTCTCCCAGGACTGCGATGAGCTCGGGAGGCGCCACGGTCAGGCTCTTGTCTTTCTTCTCCTTGATTTCCTCCCACTTGATCGCACTCCAAACGGAAGCCGGTTTCCCCATTTTATCCACGAGCGGCTTTTGCGCATGAATGCACACGGCGGCGGCGAGCGTCGCGCCCACGAGACCTCCCACCAGCGCGTGCGTGGAACTGCTTGGGATGCCGAACCACCAGGTGACCAGATTCCACGTGATGCCGCCCAGCAACGCACAGATGATTACTTCCTGCGTGACGAATGACGCTTCGACAAGACCGCTGGAAATGGTTTTCGCGACGGCAAGCCCGAAGAATGCCCCGAGCAAATTCGTTATCGCAGCCAACCCAATCGCTTCCCGTGGCGTGAGCACTTTCGTGGACACAACCGTGGCGATGGAGTTGGCGGTGTCGTGGAACCCGTTGATGTATTCGAAGATCAACGCGACCACGATGACGGTGATGATCAGCGTCATGACTCAGGAGTGTTTGAGGACGACGTGCGAGATCACGTTTCCGGCGTCCCGGCAACGGTCGAAAACCTTCTCCAACAATTCGTAGAGATCCTTCAGCGCCATGGCCGCGAGCGGCTCATGCTTGCCACTGTAAAGCTCGCGCAGTTCCTCGAGCATAATCTTGTCCGCGTCGCCCTCGATGCGCTGAAGCTTGGCGTTCTGCTGGGAAATTCCGTTGAGGTTGTTCTTCTTTAACTCGGCGAGCATCGACACGACCGTGTTGATCGCGTCCTCGAGCATGTCCATCTGGGTGTTGAACTTCACGTCTCGCAGGCAATGCGCGCAGAGAATGTAGCGCTCGGCGAATTTCTCGATCGTCTTGGGAACTTTGTACAGAGCGTTGGAGAGCGCCTCGATGTCCTCACGTTCGAGCGAGGTGACAAAGGTCTTCACCAACAATTCGCTGATCTCATTCGTGATCGCCTTGTCCTTCCGGCGTGAGGCGATGAAATCATCCAGCGTCGGCGTCATGGAGGGATTGGTCAGGATGCGCTTGAGCGCTTGCACGCTGTGCAGACCTTCTTCCGCGCTGGCATGGAGCAGTTCGAAAAACTTGTCGTCTTTGCCCAGCATCTTTTGCAGTGAGAACATGGCGCAAGAGTGACGAGACACTTTGCGGCCAGCACGAGCTTTGTTGTGAAATCCCGGTGACCGCCATGTTACGGACGCGTTACACATGCGGTTGGTAAGTCCGGTTCAGGCTGAAAACAATTGTTCTGTCGGAACGGATTGGCTCTGAGCGCCGCGCTCTGAGAAGACTTCAAACCGGGCCTGCGGGAGACTCGCCATGGCAGCGTCACATTCAGTCACACGAATGTTCCGGCACATGAGACACCAACGAGCGCGGCCAGATGAGCCCCGGCGGAATCCCCTGCGATGACAATCTTCTTTGCCGGCAGTTTCCAACCGCTGTGGTGCGCGCGAAGGAAACGGATCGCGGCTTTGATGTCATGAACCTGGGCCGGGAATTTTGCTTCCATCGAGAGCCGATAATCCACGCTCGCAATCGCGTAGCCATCCCCGACGAGTTTGCCGAGCGGCATGTCCGTCTTCGAACCCGAGCGCCACGCGCCGCCATGGACCCAGACGACTAGCGGCATGCGAGGTTTGCCGGCCGGCAAATGCAGGTCGAGTTTCAGCGAGCGCTCCCCGACGCGGGCAAACTCGATGTCCCGAACGATGTTCGATGGCTCCGAATCAGCGGCGCAGACGGCAAGAGGTCGGAACGCGCCGAGCAGCAACAGAATGGGCAGGTGAATCCTCTTCATGGCGTCGTTGTTCGGGTGAGGGTAAACCGACGCGATGGCAGCACAAACATTCAATGTGGCAACGGATGCAACGATTCACGCAAATCACGGATTGCGTAATATCGCCAGAGGCAGAGCATGCCCGCATGAGATCTCACGCTTTGTTGCTCGCACTGGTCACGTCGCTCGTCACCGCCAGCGCCGCTGAGAATGCGGTTCCGCTTCTTAACGGAAAGGACCTTGATGGCTGGGTGCAGCGCGGCGGCGAGGCGAAGTATCGCGTGGAAGGTGACCAGGTGGTCGGCACAACCGTCCCGAACACCGGCAACTCATTTCTCTGCACCGCGCGCGACTACACGAACTTCGTCCTGGATTTGGATTTCAAGCCGCACAGCAGCATGAACTCCGGCGTGCAGATTCGCAGTCACTGTTTCGACAAGGCAACGCAAGTTGTGAGTGCCGGAAAAACGAACAAGATCCCCGCGAATCGCGTGCATGGATATCAGGTCGAAATCGATCCCTCGAAACGCGCGTGGACGGGCGGCATCTACGATGAGGGCCGGCGTGGCTGGTTGAATGACCTGAGCAAGAATGAAAACGCTCGCAAGGCTTACAAATCAAACGACTGGAATCATTTCCGCATCGAAGCCAGAGCTGACTCCATCAAGACGTGGCTCAACGGCGTTCCCGCGGCTGACCTAAAAGATTCGATGACGCCCGCCGGCTTCATCGCGCTCCAGGTCCACGGTGTCGGCAAGAACACCAACGCCATGGAAGTGGGCTTCCGCAACATCCGCCTTCAGGAATTGCCATAATTTCAACAAGTCGCTTCCGCGCAAAAGAGACGCAGCCTTCGACAAAATGAGCGAAGCGCCAATGCCACTATTGCGCGCATAGGTTAATTCGCTCGGTCAGCTTTAGGCGCCGCCGTCTGCGACGAGTATTGCGAGGCCGGGCAGGAGCGAGCATGAAACTGCATTTGTCCTTCGCTGCTCCGCCGCAGTTCGTAAAGACGAGCCGACGACGTGAGAGGCAGGCAGATTGTTGTGTGCTCCACCGCTTCGCGATTGCGCTTATCCCGCCAGCGCGCAGCGCGGGTTGCCACGCCCGCTCCTGTGTTGGACCCGCAGCCCGCGTTTTCATGCACGAGCCGCTTCTGCATCCGTGTTATGTCTACTAACGCCTCCGTTGAAATCGCTCCCGTTGAAATCAAACATTCATCGCCGCACCATGTGTGCATTCCCGTGGATGATGTCGTCTTGATGGGAGACCTCGCGGTGCCGCCTGGTGCTGGCGGCGTAATCGTCTGCCTCGGAGCGCGCAGCGCATGCGCGGCGGGCATGATCCGAGAAAATGGCAGCGCCACCCTGCGCATCGACTTGTTCACACCGCAGGAACGGCACGAGGACGATTTAACACATTGCCTGCGGTTCAACATCAATCTCATGGCGGGACGGCTTGTTGCGATCACGCGGTGGCTGGCCAAGCAACCGCAGACCGCGCATTTCGGCTTCGGCTACTTCGGCGAGGAAATGACTGGCGCCGCCGCTCTCGCTGCCGCCGCTGAACTCGGCGTGTTCATCGACGCCGTCGTGTGCCGCCAATCACGGCCGGACTTCGCCGCCAATGCGCTGCCGAAAGTGGAAGCAGCGACATTGTTGATCTGTGACAAGTCGAATCACCCGCTGCTCGAAATGAATCGCGTGGCACTCGCACGGCTGCGCTGCGAGAAACAACTGCAACTGATCCCAGACTCCAACACGGACAAGGGTGTGCGCGACTGTGCGCGCGATTATGTCGGATGCACACTCGCGGCGCGTTGGTTCAAGAGCTACGTGCGAGGTCGCTGATCCACATCGGACGCGGACAAAAAAAGCGCAGACGACTTTCAGCCGCCTGCGCCGATTTGCTGAAGTCAGAAACTACTTGGCCTGAATCACTCCGCACGCGACGCGCGCGCCGGCGTTGCCCGCAGGCTGCCCCTTCAAGTCATCCGCCGCCGCATGAACGATCACTGCGCGATTCAGGATCGAGTTCGGGCCGTCGAAGCTCAGTTGTTTATCGACGCGTTCATAGCTCGCGATACCGCTGGCGTTCGCGGTCATGTTCCCGAGATCTCCGGCGTGACGCGCCGGTGCATCCGGGCCGCCGTGTTCGGCCTGGGATGGATTGAAATGCCCGCCGGCTGATTTCGCATCCGGTGCCGAGCAGTCGCCAGTTTCATGGACGTGAAAACCATGCAGCCCTGGCGTGAGCCCCGTGACGTTAGCGACAACACGCACGCCCTTGCTTGTCTCGGTGAAGTGGACCAGGCCGCGCACTGAGTTGCCCTGCGTGGGGCCTAGTTCGGCGACGGCATGACGGCCCGGCGCGTGGCCGCTCTTGCAGCCAACAAAAGCAAACGCGGCGATTGCAGCGATAATGAATGTTCTTCCCGTGATTCCCATAAGTGCTCCTTTGTTTATTCGATGCGCTTTATGCGACAAACATTTTCACCGTGCAACGGGAAACGCGTTTGAAAAGCCTGCGGTCCCGACAACCTCGCATCGCGCAGCGATCGTCAACTACGCGCGAGTGTGAAGCGGTTTCCGTCTCGAGCGGAGACTTTGAATCCGGGCACGCACACCTCAAGCGGCGGTTCTGAGCCGCGCCATCGCGCATCGAGTTCCAACTGGACACCTTCAGTCGTCACCTGGACGCGCACACTGACAGGACCGAACACCGTCGCCGTGGGGCCGAATGAGATCGTGCCGTCTTGTTGAAGCCAGTCCGCACGGACGCCGGCACCGATGACGAGACGATCTCCCTCTTCGCGCACAAAAAGATTCCGCATCATCATCACCCACTCGGCGGCGGCCCACACGTGTTGCCCATCACCCATGCAGCCGCCGAGCGTGCGCGGATGAATCGCTTCCGGCCATTGCCCCGTTGGAC
>JBBRBM010000076.1:0-24766 GCA_038205745.1 Verrucomicrobiota bacterium
AGATCAAGAACAAGCTGGGCCAAAAGAAGACGTGGGCCACGAGCCTGGAGGCCAAGACCGCGCAGGCGCAGTTCATCGCCATGGCGCACAACCTGTTGCTCCTCTACGAGCAGAGCCTGGAGACGCGGCATGGCCTCACCAACCAGGCCGAAGATGCGCGCCGCCAGCAGCGGAGGAAAGCGGCCCAAGAATCCTGTGCCAGCGCGGGCACACCACTTTCGAGCCTGGTTTCAAGTGCGCAACGGGCCACCCAGCGCGGCGTGAAATTCATCCGCTGGCTGCGCCAATCCCCGCGCGACCACGCCACGGAAACCACCGCCACGCTCCGCCTCCAGCAGCTATATGCCACGTCATGAACACGTTGGTGCAACACTGTTGCCGGCTTCCATTTCGCCAAGGCTTTTGGATTTACCCAGGCGGGAACTCCGAAACAACCCTGTCGTTGATCGCTCGCGTCATTGACGAACGAGTTCGTGCCTGAGCATCTTCGGCGGCTCTGATGCAGCTCGGGATTTTCGCGAAAACATTTCCGCGTCGCACGTTTGGCGAGTCGCTCGACGCCGTAATTTCGTACGGACTTCGTGTGGTGCATTTCAACTTTACCTGCGTGGAACTGCCGGTGTTGCCTGAGAAGATTGATCCGTCAGTCATCGCGAACATCCGCGCTGATTGCGCCGCGCGGGACATCTCCCTCGTCGGCGTCTCCGGCACTTTCAACATGATCAATCCCGACGTGCCTGCGTTGCGGAATCATCTGAACAGATTCCCCACGCTTGCCGCCGCGACACGGGCGATCGGCTGCGAACTCGTCACGCTTTGCACCGGCACACGCGATCCCGAGGACATGTGGCGCGCGCATCCGGAGAACGGTTCGCCGCAAGCCTGGCGTGACTTGCTCGGCAGCATGGAGGAAGCGATCACCGTTGCGGAACAACACGACGTGCTGCTCGGCGTCGAACCCAAGACCGCCAACGTCGTCAGTTCAGTTCGCAAAGCGCGGCAGTTGCTCGACGAACTGCAATCGCGCCGCGTGAAGATCGTTCTCGATCCCGCCAACTTGTTTCATCGCGGCGCGGTGGAGCATATACGCGAGACGATCGCGGAGGCGTTTCAGTTGCTCGGCACTGACATCGTGATCACTCACGCGAAAGAACTCGCGCCGGATGGTACAGCCGGGAGCCTCGCGCCGGGCCGCGGCATCCTCGACTGGAATTATTACCTTGATACACTGGCGCACATGAATTTCTCCGGAGCGGTCGTCATGCACGGCCTGGACGAGTCCAAGGTGGGCGAGGCGACGCGCTTCCTTCGCTCAAAACTTTCGGACTGACATGCCGCACTTCGAACATGACGGAATCCAGTTTCATTACCGCGAGAGCGGCAGCGGAATCCCCTTCGTGTTCCAACATGGCCTGGGCGCGGACACGAACCAGACGTTCGATTTGTTTCGTTCGCCGCCCGGCGTTCGTCTGCTCACCTTCGACTGTCGCGGCCACGGCGAGACGCGTCCGCTCGGGCCCGAGGAGAAAATCACCGTCGAACAATTCACTGAAGACCTGCGCGCGTTCCTCGATCATCTAAAAATTGAGCGTGCGATCATCGGCGGTATCTCGATGGGCGCGGCGATGACGCTGCACTTCGCGCTGACGCATCCGGAGCGATTGCTTGGCCTCGTGCTTTCGCGTCCGGCGTGGCTCGATCAGTCGCGTGCGGACAACCTCGGCGTCTTCTCGAAACTCGCCGGTTTCATTCGCCAATACGGCGGGTGGGAAGGCGCGCAGCGTTATCAACAGACCGAGACATTTCAGCACGTGATGCGCGTCTCGCCTGACAACGCGGACTCGCTGCTCGCCCAGTTCGCGCATCCGCGCGCCGAGGAGACGGTGGCGAAGCTTGAGCGCATTCCCGGTTACGTGCCGAACCATTCGCGCGCGGATTGGAACGGCATTCGCGTGCCGACACTCGTGCTCGTCAATCGCCAGGATGAAATTCATCCATTCGAGTTTGGCGAAGTGCTCGCGCAAGAAATTCCCGGCGCCGAGTTGCGCGAACTCACGCCGAAATCGGTGAACAAGGAAAAGCATGGCGCAGATGTGCAGCGCTTCCTTTCCGATTTCCTGCTGAAACATTTCGGCACCGATGAACGCGGCTGAACTCAGCGTGACTGACTGGCGGACGACACTGCCCTGGAGTGCGGCGAGTTCTCGCCGCTTTCCGCAGGCGACTTGGCGCCGTCGCACAGTGAGAGGCGTGAAATCATTTCGAGCCGGTGAACGCGGCTCTGCCTGGCTGACAAGTCAGCCAAGGCGAAAAAGCGGTGACAAGTCACCGTACTCCACATTGCCATGATCCGATGCTCCACTTCACTCTGGTCTGCTGACCTCGCCAATCTCGGCGCAGAGATTCGCCGCGTGGAACCCTTCAGCGAACGCTTCCATATCGATGTTGCGGACGGGCATTACGTCCACAACCTGCTCTTCTTTCCCGACCAGGTGAAAGCGTTGCGCGCGCACACGAAGTTGCCGTTCGAGATTCACCTGATGTGTACCGACCCGTTGAACTGGGTTGATCCATTCGTCGAAGTCGGAGCAGACATCATCATCTTCTGCCTCGACTCGGCGAAGAATCCCGGCGAGGTGCTGCGCGCCATCAAATCGCAGGGAAAGCAGGCGGGCGTGTCGTTGCTCATCACTGAAGATATCGATCTCATCGCGCCTTACTGGAACGACCTCGATGTTCTCTGCCTCGTCGGCACTGCGATGGGAATCAAAGGCGCGTCGATGGACTCAGGCGTGCCCGACAAAATTCGTCGCGCACGCAAGCTGATCGATGAGCGGAAGCTCGCAACGGTCGTCGAGGCCGATGGCGGCATCCGCCGCGAAACCGTGCCGTTGATGGCCGCGGCGGGCGTAGATTTCATCGTACCCGGCTCGCTGATGTTCAAAGAAAATCCATCGGAGATGCGGCGGTGGCTTGCGACGCTTCGGCGCGATTGATTCATGGCGCGCGGCAAACAGTTCGATGTGCTTGGACTCGGCTGCGCCGCTGTGGACGACATTCTCTACGTCGAGCAATACCCGCCTGCGGACGCCAAGATTCATGTGCAGCGACGCGAGCGCCATTGCGGCGGGCTGACGGCCACGGCGCTCGTAGCTTCGGCGCGGAGCCGTTGCCATACGAAACGGGAAGCCGATTGAACCAGCGCACGATCTCGCAACTCGCCGAGATGATCGGGCGGCATCCGAAGCTGCGTTTCCAATGTTTCCTCGCGAGCCGTCACGCAAACCAATCCCTCTGCACGCTGGCGCGGGAGCTGCCGAACTTCAGCGTCGCGGGATATTGGTGGCACAACTTTTTTCCCGACGTCATTCGGCAGGTCATGGCCGAGCGGCTCGACATGTTGCCGACGAACAAGCAGGTCGGTTTCTTCTCCGACGCCTATTGCGTCGAGTGGACTTACGCGAAAGCGATCATCGTGCGCAAACAGCTCGCGCTCGTGCTGGCAGAGAAAATCGAGCAAGGACAGTTCACGCGAGACGAGGCTCTGGGTATCGCTCGCGCAATTCTATTTGATTCACCTCAATCGCTGCTCGGGATTAAGCCGCGTTTACGCGCGTGACTCTCACGGAATCCATCGCAAGCGATAGAAGCGATAGCGTTCGCCTGCCGCAGCCGGGTCCTGGAACTCAGCGGAACCAGTCGTATTTGTCACCGTGCCCACGGGCGTCCAATTGCTGAGGTTGGTGGATGCCTGAATCTCGTACACGGCACCCGTGTCACCGAGGAATTGCAGGTTGAACACCCCCGGCGCAGAGAACGTGAGTCCGTTGGGTAAAATCTGTATCGGCGGCACGAGGACGGTGAGCACCGCGTTGCTGCTGAACGCCGTGTCGTAAGGATTCCGGACGCGGGCAACGTAAATGCCTGCATCGCCACGCCCGACATTGCTCAGGTTGAGCGAATTCAGTGTCGCGCCCGGCAAGTTGGTGCCTTCGTGCAGCCACTGGTAGCTCAGCGGCGCAGTACCGCTCGCGCCAACCGTGAAGGATACATTCTGCCCCGGCGAAGCGAGTTGGCTGACAGGATGATTCGTGATGACCGGTGGACGGTTCAGAATTGGAACCAATGCTTCAAGGCCCATCGCCCAGAAAATATCCGAACTGTTTGCGCTCGCCTGGTGAACCTCCGCGGCGATGACGTTGGTGCCGACAACGAGGTTCGTGGATGCGCCCCAGACGAATGTTTCCAGTCCAGCATCGCCGCTGAACGGCGCCTGGTTGGGCGCGAACGTGTTCGCGTTGTAGCCGCTCGACGGCATGCGAATGGGTTGCACGAGACGCCCATTGATGTAAATCAACGCGCCGTCATCGATGATCGTTGTCGCACGCAGCACCGTGCCCGGCGGAAAATTGCTCGGCACGTTGAAGGAACATCGGAAGTAATAGGAGGTGCGGCCCAGGGTGAGCACTGTTTGGATGTAAGGAGTGAGGCTCGCCAAAGTTTCCACCGCCAGACCCGCGTTGCCCGATTGCCATGAGCTGTCATTGAAGTTGGTTGCCGCCCATGTGTTGTTGAAGAACGCCGCGGTCTGATTGTATTTCCACGCCACGCCCGTGAGCGGAAGCAGCGCGACGGTGTTCGTGCTCGATGCGCCGTAGTCAATGTTCAGCGTGGCGACGGAACTCGTGATCGCACCGGCAGTGTTGCTGATCACAACCGAGTAACCGCCCTCGGCGGCAATGCGCACATTGGTCAGCGTGAGCGTGGAGTTCGTCTGGCTCGCGAGAATATTGGTTTGCCACCACCACTGATAGGTGAGCGAACTGCCGCCATCTGCCAGGACGCTGAAGTTTACGGTCGACCCAGCCAACGCCACACGACTCACCGGCTGGTCCAGAATCGATGGTGGAATATTTGTGGGCATCCGGTAGACGAATGACGCGCTGCCACTGAACAGGGTGTTGTTGCCCGAGCCCCCGAACTGCGATGCGCCGTCGAAATTGTAGTACCAGCGATTGCGGGGGAGGCACACCGCGATGTTGCCGGCATCGAATCCGAGGTCGGTGAACTGCGCGAACACCTCATCTCCACCCGTCGGCACGCGCGTGCGGATAATCGTCCGATTGTCTACGGTGTGGACGACGTAGGTGTTCGTGCCGATCTGCTCGGCAACACACCAGCCTCGGTACGCAAAGCCGTTCGCGTAGTTGTAGTTGAAGGACTGCATGTTCCCCAGCACGGTGACTTGGCCGGAGGGAACGGCGACCGAATACGCCACATTGTTTCCGCTGATCAACACGATGCGCCCGTAGCCGGAGAAAATCGCGGAACCCGACTGAATGCTCATGTTGGTCGAGAGCGTGATGATGTTCGTTGTGGGTTGGCAGGTGATGCCATCGAGCTCGATCAGCGAATTTACCGTGCCACCGTACCCAATCATGCTGCTGCCCGTGCCAAGCGAGTACACCTTTCGCGATCGCAAGTCGCTCACAAGCCCATGTCGCAGGCCGCCCACGCCAAAGCCGCCGCTGAGATCCGCCGCGGAGAAACTTCCCGCCGGCCCATTCGCGCCAGTCCCGTAGCCATTGAGGAAAACGCGTTGCGCCGATGCCGCAATGCCGTTGTAGAAATAATAGCCCACCACGTTATAGGCGTTCACGAGGATCGGGTTGCCCGTTCCGAGCGTCTTCACTGCGAAGCTATTGTCATCGAGTTCGACCACCTGTATCGCAGCCACCGCTCCCGTGATGCTGCCGTAAATGTTCGTGGCAATAAGCCGGTAGCTGCCCGAATCCTGCGGTTGCACGTTCGTCACGAACAGAGTCGTGTTCGTCGCACCCTGAACCGGATTCCCGTCCTTCATCCACTGGAGATAGAACGGAGCCGAGCCATCCACGACAGTCGCAAGCGACATATTCATGCCGCGCAACAACTGCCGGCCGGTCGCACTGGCGTTGAAGAACGGCGGCGAATGCACAACCAGCGTCGCACTCGCACTGTTCGCCACGCCCACAGCATTGCGCACTTCGACATTATAGACGCCGCTGTGATAATAAACCGATGAGTTCAACGTGTAGCTGCTATTCGTCGCACCATTGATGTCGTTCCCGTTAAAACGCCATTGATAGATGAATGGAGCGTCGCCCGTATTCGTCACTGCGAACACTACCGCAGTGCCAGCCAGCACGGTCAGACCTTGCGGCTGCGCAGTGATTGTCGGCGGCAAGGCAATTGAAAGCGCGACCGGCGAAGTCGTCACCGCGCCGAATGCGTTGGATATGACGACAGAATAGTTACCCGCGACAGCCGGCTGCACGTTCGAGATCACGAGCCCCGGGCCGGTCGCACCATTGAGATCGATTTCATTAAAGCGCCACTGGTAAGCGACCACACCATCACCTATCGCCAGCACACCCAACGAGCCGCGCCCCCCTTGCAAGGCCTGCGCTGCCTGCGGTGCCACGAGAACCGTGGGCGGCATTCCATTGCTCGGGCTCAACGTAAACTGGGCATCCGCATAGCCCACCACCTCTGTGCCGTTCTGCGCAAACTGACTGTTGTACTGGTGATCAAAATACCATCGGCTCCGCGTCACCGAGAAACAGATGCCCACGTTATAGAAGCTCAGATTCGAGAACGTCGCGAGATTCGTCGTCACTCCGCTCGGCACATAAGTGCGCACGATCGTCTGCTGATCGCGCACGTACACAAGCGAGATGCCTTCTTCGGTTGATTCCGCGATGCCCCAGAAACCCCAGTTGATCGAGTATGTATGCGCTTTCGGCGGGACCTCACCGATGTAAGCCACCGCTCCCGATGGCAACGACACGTGGTAAACGCTCCTGCCCGCCCAGACCACCGCGCAACCGTAGCCCGAAAAGAATCCATAAGAACCGTAATTTCCACGCAACGGTATCGGCGACGACAGCGGAATCACGTTCACCGTCGGCGCACCACTGGTGCCGCTAAGCTCGCGCAAATGCGTCAGCACCGTCATGTTTTGCGATGACAACGCCTGGCCCGTCGCGTTCGTGCCGAAGGCATACATGGTTTCCGAACGCAGATCCGTCACCAGCCCGTCATAAATTCTTCCCACCGTCGCGCCGCCCGAAAGATTCGCCGCAGAAAAACGAGCCGCGTTGGTTCCGGCATTCACCAACACCTGCGATGACGACACCGCAATGCCACCGCGCCCATACCAACCCGTGACTGGATCATATCCCGTCAACTGATAATGCTCCATCGTCGCCACGTTGTCCGCCGTCAGGGCCGTGACTTTGAAATACGCTGTATTGCCCTGGATGATGTTGAGCACCCCATTCGAGCTCGTGATCTTGCCGTAGGGATTTGTCACCACCACCGAGTAAGGCCCGGCCTGGTTGGTCGTCACGCCGCTCAGGTTCAACGTCGCGTTCGTCTGGTTCGGCAAATTCGTGCCGAAGAAACGCCACTGATAACTCAACGGCGAACTGCCAAAAGCCAGCGCCGTGAAACTCGCCGTTCCATTCAGCACCGCGAATTGGTCCCGCGGCTCGGCGCTGAACGCCGGCGGCGTGGGCCCCACCAGTATCTGCACGTCATCAATCGCCCAATGATCGCAGCAACTGCCGCTGTTGCTTAGCTGTCGCCAGCGGAACATGACATTCGTGCCCTGTGCCCCAGCCGGAATGGCGAACTGCTCCGGCGTCCAATTCTGTGTGTAATTCGCGCCCGCCGTGTCAAACGTCCCTATGTTCACCCACGTCGATCCTGAATTGATCGAGTATTCCAACACCACACCTTCACCCGAGAGATCAGCCTGTTCCCAGAATTGTCCGCCGCCATTCGAGAGCCGCAACTGGAACAGGATCAACCCGCCCTGCACCGCATTCACCCCGCGCGTCTGCGCGAACCGGTTGGCCTCTGCGCCAAACCACAGCGAGCGCGTGCCTGAAACGCTCCCGCCATAATTCGTGGCAATCACCGTGCTCCCCAACACGCCCCCAAACGCCGACCACTGCGATAAATCAATATCCGGCTCGAAGTCATCGAAGATGCCGGGCTGATTCACCGTGACGCTCACCACGGCGGACGTCGCGCTCACGCCGCGATCATCTGTCGCGATCGCCAGCAGCGTATAATTCGCCGGCGAAGGATTCGTGAGAGTGGCGCTGAACGGCAAGTTGGTGCTCGTGCCGATCAAGAATCCGTTCGCATAGAAGTTCACTTGCGTCACCCTGCCGTCGGCATCGCCGGCAAACGCCACGACCGGGATGTCAAAGGACGGCGCGAACGTCGAGCCGTTCACCGGATTAAGAATCCCGACGATCGGCGCGGCATTGAGCACGATGTTCACCGGCACGGAGACCGCAGTGGAGCCAAGATTGTCGGTCGCGCGCGCAGTCAGGGCGTTGCTGCCGGCGGGCGCATTGGTCCATGTGAAGTTAAACGGTGCCGTGACGCTTTCGCCCAGTTTGTTGGTGGCGTTGGCGAAAAATTCCACTTTGCCAATCGTGCCATCGGGATCCTCCACGGTGACAGTGATGTCCACATTCGTGGGAGTGTAGAGGAACACCTGGTTCTCCGGCGGACTCGTGATGCTGATGATAGGCGGCACGTTGTCGTTGTCGAAGATGAGGACTGTCGCATTCGACGGATTGCCGTTGAGATAATTTGTGCTGCTCGTGAGGGACACGATTACCGTCTCGTCTCCTTCCAACGCGGTGTCATCGAGGGGCGTCACAAGCACGGTCGCCGATGCGGATCCCGCGAGAATCGTCACAGTGCCGCTCAACGCCGTATAGTCGCTGCCCGGGCCCGCTGAGCCGGAGACGGAATAGTTCACCACAAGATCAGCAGAATCGTCGCCGTTGCGGGTGAAGGTGAACGTGCCGGTGTTTGCGCCCGGTTCGGAAGCCGTCGGATCGCTCGCAACCACCGTCACGGTTGGCGGCACGATGACTGTGAGCGTCGCCACGGACGATGTGATGGAGCCGGCCAGATTCGTGATGACCACCGTGTAATTGCCCGCGTGGTTCGTGAGCACGGTTCCTATGTTGAATGACGCGCCGGTCGCGTTCGAAATGTTCACACCGTTGAAACGCCACTGGTAACTCAACGGCAAGGTGCCGGTGGCTGACACTGTAAACGCGGCACTGTTGAAGACGATGACGTCGAGATTTTGCGGCTGGCCGGTGATGCTGGGTGGCACCAGCACCGTCAATGTCGCGACCGAACTCGTGATGGAACCAAACGTATTGCTCAGCACGACGCTATAAGGGCCGGTTCGTGCGATCGTCACGTTGGTGAACGTCAGCGCCGGACTCGTCGCGCCGGGCAAATTCGTCCCAAAGTAAAGCCACTGGTAGGAGAGTGAACCCCCGCTGCCGGTCACAGTGAATGTGGCGTTGGCGCCCTGCGGCACCGTGCGATCGAGCGGCTGCTGCACCACTTGCGGCGGCGACTGCACTGACAACCGTGCCGGACCGCCAAGTGCCGCGCCCCATGGGTTCGCGACGAGCACGGAATATTTTCCCGCCTTCGCCGCTTGCGCGTTGAAGATCGTGTAACTCGTGTTCGTCGCGTTCGGAATCGAGTCGCCATTGAAACGCCACTGATAGGTAAGCGCCACGGCGCTCGCGGCGACAGTAAAAGTCACATTGCTTCCAGCGGACACGACGATATTGCTCGGACCGGAGTTGATCGTGGGCGTTGGGAACACAGCCGGCCCATTCGGTGCGCCGGGAGTGGGCAGCGCGGCAATCCAGTTCGTCGCTTCGTTGCCGTAGCTGTTGGAGACACGCCGCTGGAGCGAGACGCCCAATCCATTTGTATTTCCATCCGCGGCTGCCGGCCACGGTGCGGCGTCGGAATATTTCACGCGCTCGACGAGAATGCGCGGCACCCGTCCCGCATCCGGCGCGGGCGGCTCGATCTGTTCACCGAACCGTTGCAACTCGATGGCGTCGCTGCTGTTGTCGAGCTTGCCGCTGTATGGGCCCACAATCGTCGCGCTCGGCGCCAGGCTGTACTTGGTGCGGAACGCGTCAAGCGCGGCCGTGTTCGTCGGGTTAAAGCTGACGACCAGGACGTAACCGCCGGCGGGAATCGTCATGTTCGTCGCGAAATCAAAATCAACGCCGTTGCGCAGCCGCCACACGTTCGTCGGATACGCCGGATCGTAGAGCTGAATCGCAAACGCCGCCGTGTTCAGCAGTTCGATGTACTCATCCGCCACATTGTCGTTCGTGCCGATCTCCGGCGGATGATAGTGAATCTCGTTGATGACGATCGGTCCGACGATCGGCGCAGAGTTGGTCCGGCCTTCGCCCAGGCGGAACTGCTCGACACTCGACGGGATGCCCACTCCAAACGTCCGTGACTTCATCGCCACAAAATCATCGCCCGTGCTCTTCTCGAAACGCCCAAAAGAAACTCCGGGCGCACTGGCGTTGAAATCGACACTCGTACGGTAGCCGGTGAGATTTCCGTTCCCGTCCGCCACGCTGAGGTGCAGTTCGTCGTCGTTACTGAAGTTGAACGCGAAACTCGGCGGCACATCATGGCCTGGGTTAAACTGGTTCTCGTAGAAAACCTTGAAACTGCCTGCGGAAAGAATCGTCCCCGGCGGAATCATGAACCGTTTCAAATCCTTCCTCGCGTTGCTGAGGAACCAGCCGCCGATCGACACATCAACCTCGCTCGGGTTCCACAACTCGATGGCCTGCTCCATTTGCGAGCCGGGCCTGGCGAGCAGTTCGTTGATCACGACGCTGTTGAGCAACGGCAGCCAGTTGGCTGCCTCGGGCGACGCGCTGTTCGTGAAGTAGACTATGTTCGTGCCGCCATCGGGCAGGCGGCCTTGCGACACGTTGTTCACGACGTTCGAGTAACTGATCCGGTTGATCAAAGTGGGCACGGCGTTGCTCGTATAGATCGCGATCTCTTCGGCCGTGTTCGAAAGCTTGAACGCCACGTGATCGGCGCCTTTCGAAATATCGTCGTCGGCAATAAACTTCAGAAAACCTTCCGGACCGACGCCGAGGTAAGAGAAGGCACGCACCGTGTGTTTGGTTGCCGTAGAAGTGTCATCGGTGAGATGCAGCCCACCGAGGGAGACCGGCAGCGCGCCGGGGTTGTAAATTTCAAACCAATCGTCGTCGTTGTTCGCCGGGTTCGGCATCCACTCGTTCACCCTCAATAGATTAGGACTGCCCAGCGGCACGGCCACATTCGACGCTGCGCGCGTGGGTTGGCAAAGCGCCCACGACGTGTTCTGACCCGCCACAGCGCGACCCAGTGTGAGGTCCGCCACCTGAACGCCGTAAACCACCGAATCGAGCAATCCCCCGCCAGCCGCCGGGCGGTTGTAGACATAAACCGCGCCGCTGTCCGCGCTCAGCTCGAACCCGGCGTTCACCGGCGAGTACGGAGCCGAGTCGTCGAACTCGACCACGTAATAACTGCCCGGTGCGATCTGCGCTCCCGGCGGAAATGCCCAGCGCCGCGGTCTCGCCGTGTCGTCCGTCAGGCTGAGGTCCGAAATGTCGATGACGTTCGTGGACGGATTGAAAAGTTCAACCCAATCAACAATCTTGCCCGAAGCGTTCGTATAAGAAGTATTCTTGGTGAACACTTCGCTCAACACGATTGGCGTGTTGAGGAAGTTCGTCACGAACCGTTGCGCGTCCAGTTGCACCGCCATCGCAATGTCACTGCTCGTCGCGCTTTGCTGGTGAACTTCGATCGTAAGATAGTTCGTGCCAGCCACGAGATTGTTGATGGTGACAGGAATGCCGGTAAGCAAGGGCGGCCCGCCGCCTACGGACGCCGGCCGGCTGTTGTAAGTGATCACCGCTCCTTCTGCGAAACCGAACCGGTAAATCTCCTGGTTGTTCAGATAGAGCACGCAGCCGTCGTCGATCACCTGTGAAAGAACGAACGCCAGGCCGTTGGTCGGGCCGGTGTAGTTAAATGTGCTGCGGAAATAGACCGTGGTCTGTTTCGGGTTGGTAAAGGGCACCACGGTGTTCGCCGGGATGGGCGGGTTTTGCGTGCCCGTGCCGTCGAAATTATAGAAGAGCGCCGCGCCGCTGCTCCACGCGCTGTCGTTGTAATTGTTCGCCCGCCATGCCGTCCCAAGGTCCGTGCCCGACGCTTCCATGCGCCATGTCTGGGTCATAGGTACCAGCGTGGTCGTCACGGGCGTAATGATGATGGTCTGCCCTGGATTACCTCCGCCGGGCGTCGGTTGATTGAACGAAAGGAAGCCAGATGTGCCATCCGGGCGGCGGCCCACCGAGATGTCCGGCACCTGCGTGGCATAGGCAATCATGTCGATGAGAGTGCCGTTGGTGTTCGCGAGGGAGATCCAGCCCCATTCGGCGGAAAGTTTAAAGTTCACGTGATCTGCGCCAGCGAGTGCGTCGCCGTCTGCAATGAAAGTTTGCCAGCCACTGCCCGCGATGAAGCTCAGCGGCGGTATCACGCTCATGCGCGGCGAACTCATGGGTGATTCAGAAAGCGCCAATCCACTGAGGGGCGCGGGGACCGGCTCGGGATTGTAGAGCTCAATGAAGTCGTCATGGAAAACAGAACCGGGAGCGGCGAGCCACTCGTTGATCTTCAGTCGCTTCGGATCGGCGGTTGGTTGCGGGATGTTCGCGGAACCGAGCGTCGGTATGGTCAACTTCCATGTGCCGTCAGAAACCCGGCCAATGGAGAAGTCAGGGATTTGAATTCCGAACGTCACCCCATCAAGCAGAGCGCCGCCGTTCGCAGGCTTGTCATAAAGATAAACGCCTTCGCCGGAATCTTGCAGCGAGAAGCCTAGATATTGGCGCCCTGCCGACTCACCGGTCGCGGCGTGAAGAATGAGATAGGCGCCTCCTCCGATCGTCGTGCCGGCGGGAAAGATGAACTTGCGCGGCTGTGATGGGTCGTCGGTGAGACTCATGGTTGAAAGGTCAACGGGCGCGGTGCCGGCGTTGTAGAGCTCGATGAGGTCGGGATACTTTCCATCGACTGCGACGGCGGCGACATTGCGGGCAAGGATTTCGTTGATCACGACGCGAGGCTCGAGTGTGGTGTCGACAACCCAAGTCCGGGAGGCGGAGACATGGGCTGGGATGATACCATTCGTGGGATACACGAACGGGTCGTCTTGATAGTAACCGGCATCGTTCCTGCCGCTCACATAAACAGTATGCGCGCCGTTGCTGAGATTGCTCAGAGTGATGATGGGCTGCGTCGTAATCGGAAGCGGCGCGCTCCATGGGCCATTGTCGAGCTTCCACTTGTATTGCGTGTAGCCCCAGGGATAGGCGTTGGTGCCCCAGTTGAACGTGCCGCCGGGAGCGACGGTGAGCGTGGCGGTGTTCACGGTCGTTGTGCCGCGCGGTTCGCCGTAGAGGAGCAGGCCGCGCGGGTTCAAGCCGCCACGGTCATACTTCGCGCCGTAACCGTTCTCGATCGCGGGCGAACCGGGACGCGGCGTGAGCGCGGCCTGGACCGTTTTCCAATTGGCATTGGTGGGGTTTGTGATCAGTGAAAGATTCAAGCGCGGATCAGCGACGACGTTGTTGCTGCCGGGGCCGGTCCACGCGCTGGACAAAAGGTTGTTCACGAAGAGGACTGTGTGATTCGCAGCGTTGTAGTTCGCCGTCAGCATCGACGCATCCCAGATGATGTTGTTCGCCACGAACGCACCCGCGCCAAATTCCGGCGCTGGCAGCGGCACGCCGTCGTCCGTGAAATCGAAGGCGGCGATGTCCGTCGCCAGGCCCGCGCCCCATTCCTTTGCGACGTGAACGAGCGTGTTGTTCACGAAAATGAAACGCCCGGCGCCGGGCGTGCCCGGCGCGCCTTTGTTGAGAATCGCGTGATCGACGTCGTAGAAGAGATTGTTGATCACCGTCCACTCGGAGAATTGACCCGCGACATCGACGCCGCCTGAAATCGCGCTCGCTGTGTCGCGCGCGTCATCCGTGCGCGTCGGATCACGATGCGCGTGCATGAAGATGTTGCCCTCGATCCATGCGTCGGTGCTGTCGAGGTCGAGATGATCGTCCGTTGCGCCGTCAAAGATATTGCCGATGATCTGAAGAATGGCGCCGGGGCGTTGTCCACCGGTGAAGTCGATGGTGTCGTTGAAGCCCCAAGTGTGGCCGAAATAGTTTTCGCGGAATATGCCGTGGCTCCCGATCCCGTTCACGCCATGCAACATCTCGGGACCAGTCGGGCCGGGATAGGTCGGGAAGATGCAATTCTCCACGATGAACGATGATCCATCGAACGAGATGTATTCCACGACAGGCGTAGGCGGCCACGTGCAATGGCTGAACTTCACCACAGACCCGTTGTTCACGTGAATCTGCGCGTTGTGCCCGTCGATCGTCGTGCCGCCGCAGGAATCAAAATCGACGTAGGCCAGCACGCTTTCCTGGCCGGCGCTGATGAAATCGAGGCTGCCCCAGTTGCCGGCAACATTTGGATTGCGCCCGATGCGGATGTGCTGCGCCTCGGTTCCTTGCGCAAGAATGCGCCCGGTCGCCCGCACGGTGATCGTGACACCGGGAGCGACGTAGATTCTCGCGCCGGGTTCGATCGTGAGCATGATCTCGTCCGGCACGACCAGGTTCGCGGTTAATTGATAGGGACCGTTCGCGGCGGTGAGAATGGTGTTCTCGGACAAGGTGCCGCTCAAATCCGTGGGCGCGACGCCATGGTCGTACCAGATATCGATGTAGCTGCGCTCGAACTCATTTCCGTTCTCATCAAGCGCCTGAACAAACACACGATTCACTCCCGGCGTGAGCGTCACCGTCGCGTTCCATCGCGCCTCCCACGCAGACCAAACGGCGACCGCGCCATTCACGCGCACGCTGCGCGTCGAGATCGCATTGGCCAGACCCGTCAGCGACACATCCGCCACCGTGGTGCGCGGGTAACCGCCCTGCGCTGCCAACGGGTGAGTGATGGTGTTCGTCAGGGGAATCTGTGCGAGCACGCCCGCGTTCCGCAGTCCGGAGAAACTGATCATGTTGCTGATCACGCCGCCCGAGACCCAGCTTCCAAGGTGTTGATTCAGTGTGGCGCTCACGGATGCCTGTGAAAACGCGGTGACGATCAGATTCGTCAGCGTGCGAAAATAGATCGGCGCGAATTCAGGCCGCTTCAAGAACCGGTCCACCACTGCGACAGCCGTGGCCCGGAAGATGCCGTCGTTCACATTTCCCGCGGTGTCGCCCTGGCTGAAGATCGTGTCGAAATCGTGCCCGAGCAGTTGGAATCGCGTGTCGATCAAGCCGCGATACATGCCGAAATCATCGCCGTTGCCGATGCCGAGACTCGTTTCCCTGCTGTCGAGCAGTGTGAACACGGAGAAATAAATCATCCATTGCTCCACGTTCAACCGCTGCCGCGCGGCAGCGACGTAATTGGCGTCGAGCGTGTTGTTGAGGATGTCGGTGAGGTTGATCAGGTCGGACCAGTCATTCTCCGCACCATTCGACGTCTTGCTGTATCCCGTCGAGAGGTAGCTCGCACCATTGGTGCCGAGATAGGAAAGCGTGGTGCTGTGGCTTCCGCTCGAGGCGCGATAAATATTTCCGTTCGAGTCATCGGGGAAATGGCGCTTGGCGTAATCGCCATCGGGCACTTCCTGCTGTGCGTAGGAATTCGGCGAGCCCTGGCGAAGAAGATTCACGCCATTCACGCGCACCTGGACGGGCTTTTGAAATTCCGCGTTCAACCCCGACAACGCCGCCATCACTGAACCGGCCACCTGCGCGTGCGGATATTGTGAATTGAGATTCACACCAGTGACGTCTTTCCATCGATTATCGGTCGCGAAGTTCACGCGATAATTCGGGATCGCCGCGCCACGGCTGCCCGCGCCGCGTCGGCGATACGAAGTGAGGTGATGCACCTCCGTCGTGTTAGGATCGATGCTGAGAAACGTGCCGTTCGCCGATGCGTCGCTATTACGGGCATTGCCGGAAATGCTCGCCAGAAACGCACGCTCCGTTTCCGTCATGATCATTCGGTAGAGCGGCTGCGTGCCTGTGTAGGCTGTGTCATCGACCTGGTATAGGGCGTTCGCACCCGCCGCCGGTGGCAGCACCGCGCCACCAAGATCGGGAGCGTTCAATGACGGCGCGGGCCAGGTGCGCGTGCGGCCTTCGCTGTCACTCGCCGCCACATAGAACTCGATGATCGCGCCGTTGGTTTGCGTGGAAATCGCGCCTGCGAAAACACCATCACCCGGAAGACCGTCCGCATGATTGCCGTCATCAAACATCGCCACCGAACTGAACCCCGGCGGCGATGCCGAACTGGCGTTGCGATAAAATAACGTCGCCGTCATTCCCTCCGTCGCCTCGTCCTCCACACGCGCCTTCACCGTCACGCTCTCGGTCGAACGCGGCACCAGCGGAAAATGCGACACCTCCTGAATGAACGGCGCCGTGTTGCCCGCCACCACGGAATTCGCCGCCCCCGGCGTGCCTCCATTCACCGTGCCGGCCGCCCAGTTTTGCCCGTAATGGTTGGGCATGGACGCATTGATCAATTCCAACGACGCCCCGTCGCCATCGTGCGGCGCGAGCCAGTCCCAGCCGCGCAATCCATACGCATCCGCCGACACCCGCGTGCGCACCGCCCAATCCCCGCCGTCCGCATACTTCACCGCATCCACTTCGTCGCCCTGCGGATTGAGCAACCGCACTTCATCGTCCGTATTGCCCAGGCGCCCGGTCCAATCCCCCGCCACGTTTGTGACCGCAGGGTATTGCGCGAGAAAGTTGGTCCGGCTGGCCGTCACCACCAGAAACGCCCCCGGCTCCAGGAACGTGATGTTGCTGAACGTGAAATCGATCCCCTTGCTCAAGCGCCAGTTCTGAAGGTTCACGGCGTTGGTGCCGCGATTGAACAGTTCGATCCACTCACGCCCCGTGTCCTCGGCCTGCGCCGCGGTGTGGAATGGGTGATACATGATCTCGTTGATGACGATGTCTGTCCCCCCGGGGGGTGTCGTCGCGGCTCGTGCCGCGAGTGTGAAGAGAATTGACGAGATGAGAATAGTCGACCGCATCCATGCCTTCATACGTGAGTTAGCGAATTAGTTGGGAAATGCGTCGCAAAGCTGCCCTTTTTTTTCGGCCTGAAGCAAGAAGCGAAATGTAAAATCAGGCGTTGGGACGCTTCATTTCCCGGCAACCTTCGCAATGAATGGGTTCGGCATGGGCAGCACTCCATTGCTATGCGGGTCGCGCTCGCGACCGTTCGCGAAACCACATCGTGAAAGCCACCACCACAAACACCATCCCAAGCACCATTGCCCGACTCCATAACGGCGCCGTCCGAACGACCTTTGCCTCAATCTCCACGCGCAAATCCGCCCACCGATCCACCTGCACCGCGCGCTTGAAAGTCAGCACCCGGCCCTGCTCCGGAATCGCCGCGTGGATCGCCGCGGGCGCGGGCAACGCCGCCTCCTGCTGTTGAATGATCCGTTCGGCCAACCGCATCAGCGCGGCGTTGTCGTCGGCACGGTTGTTGTCGAACAATTGCTTCGCTTCATCCTGCGTATAGGCCGCGTTGCGGCGATTGCGCAATTCGCGAAACTTCCCCGCCAGCGCGCTGGCTTCACCCGCCCCGGCGCCTTGCCGCACGTTCAACCCCACCAACGCCTGCTGCATTTTCAAATTGTGCAACTGCACGCGCGCATCCTCGTTGAACGCGTTGTCGTGCTGCGAAAGTCCGAACGCATTCTGGAACGCACGGCGCGCCTGCTCCGGAGCGCCCTGGGCCAGCAGGTTGTTGCCGAGTTGAAGCTGCTGTTCGGCTTCCTTGGTTTTCTCGCTGCGCAGCGTTGCCTCGCTTTGCAGATAAGAACTCAGATTGACGCTCCCGCCACTCACCGGCGCCGCGTACGCCTCGACCAGTTGGAGCGTGCCATTCCAATCCTTCACCTTCCATTTGTCGTTCAGGAACACCTGCCAGGTGATGTCTTCGAGCGGCAGATCGAACTTCGGCCCGAGTAATTTCAAATCGAGCGCACGGGACCGCGCGCCACCCACGTCGCTGCTGTAGAACAGTTCCACCGTGATCGCCTGGTCGGGCTTGGATTGTTTTTCCAGCGGTATGAGAATTTTTTCCTTCTCGATCCATGGCGCGACGCCGTTTTGATTTACGAACGCAAACCAGAAGCGCGTTTTCCCTGGCAACTGAATTTCCAACAACCGCTTGTCGCCCGGCACCATGTCCAGCCGCACCTGGGTAAGCATCACGCCGTTGTCTGAGACCACGGACTTCAGTGTGATGCGGTTCACGCGTGCCGGGAGCAACTTCGCCGCTTCATGCCGCTGCACGGTGATCGGCAATTGGAACGACGGTTCGACGAGCCGGAAGGTGTAGTTCGCCGCCGCCGCCTGCAAATCCTGGCGCAACGCCTTCGGCACAGTCTGCCATTCGCTCGGCTGGAGTGCGCTCGGCAACACGCCCGTCTCGATCTGCAACCGCCCCGCCGACTCCACCGTCACGAAGCCGCGCTGCAAATTCACCCCGCCCGCCTCCACACCACGCAACACCAGCTCGCGCGATTGCTCCGAAGTGATTTGCTGGAACGTCACCTGAAGCAAGTAACTGCCAATCATCTTGCGATGCAGCTTCACCTCCCATTCGTCGAGGCCATTCGTAGTCGCAGTCGCGCGTCTCACGAAATCCGCGACCTGATCGCCACGAAACTGAATGCTCTCCGCATTCGTCGGCAGGAACACCCGCAGCGATTTCAGCCCTGTGTTCTCAATCTTGTATTGCAGGTTCGCCGTGACTTTGATTTGCGCTTCGCCCACGACCACGTGCTGCAAGCTTTCCACCTGCACCCACGGTTCAACCTGCTCCATGTCGAGCGCGAGCGTCCACTGGTCCTGCAACAGCCGAAATGCCAGCACGCCCTTCTGCCGAATGCCCGCCTTCTGCGGATCGAGTTGCGCCACGCCATCGCGCGAAGTCGGGCGCAACTGCAACCCCTGCTCCGGCACGATCACGAGCTGGCCGCGTTGCTTGCTCGCTTCGCGCAACGCCAGCCGAGGCACCGCCCAATTCGTCGTGGGCTTCACGCCCGGCCCCGTCAGTGTGATCGCAACTTGCGTCTGCCCTTCCGTCTTGCCCTTGAGATGCAGCGTGATGACGCGATCGGCGGCGCTCTTCAGCTCCGTCCAATGACTCAACGCATTGCCGCTGATTGACTCCACATCGAGTCCCGTCGGCAGCACGAAGCTCAATCGAAATATCCCGGCGCGCGTGATCTCGACCGCAAGGGTCGCCGCCAGCACGGTGCGGTCTTCGCCCAGCGACAACGTCTGCTGCGACTCCACGCGGACATCCGGTTCCACTGCGGACGCCGCCACGAGCGCCGTCGCACTCAGTTCCGCGTAACGCCAGGCGCGCCGCAGCGTCAGCCCGGGAAACTGCGCGGTGAATCGCTGCACCAGCGCGCTAGGAAAATCTTCCAGATTGATCGGTGACAACGTTTCAGTCGTCACGTTGTCGAGCTGCACATCCGAACCCGTCGCGAGGCCGAGCAGACCAATCTGCCCCGCCGCATTGGTGACCGAGAGCAAACCCACTCGATGCTCCACCGGCAGCGGCCCCACCGCGATCTGCGAACGCACGACGATCGTGAACGGCTTCGCCTGCGCCGGCTTCAACGTCACGCGTAACTGCCGTGTGTCTGGATCGAATCGCCAAATCGACACCAGCGCTGACGAGGTACGATTCGTTGTGGCGGAATCGAATACATCCGTGATCGTCGCGCCCGCAGGCACCAGGAAGATGAGTTCACTCAACTGTCCCTGCGCCGGACGAATCTGCACCTGATGCTGACCTTCGATCACACCCGCCGAAGGCACGTAAAGCTGTGTGATCTCGGCATAGAACACCGGCTTCTCGCGCTTCGTGTCGCGGGTGCGCGGACGCCAGCCGACCCATGGATCGTTCACCGGCGACAAGACGAGCCGCGCGAGAGTGCCCCCGGCATCTTGCCGGGTCGAGACTTGTGAAGATCGCGTGTCACCTCTCTGTCCAGCGCCTGATCCCGGCAAGATGCCGGGGGCACTCTCGATGGAGACTGCTGCCGTTGACACGACTTCCACATCCAGGTTCACCAGCGTCAGCGTCAACTCGTTCACGATCCCGCGCTGCGTCGGGAGCATGAAACCCGTCTCGTCGTCGCGCTTGATTGGTTGAAGCTGGTAGTCAAACTCAACGTTGAACGTGCCACCTTCGCTCGCCACGAGTTCGTAGCGGCGCTTCTGATACGCGGTGGAATCAACGAGCTTCAGCACGTTCGTTGGAAAACTGATCCGCGTGAGCACGGCAGGCTCGGAGAGAATCGGCAGCGTTTGTCCCTTCATCGCCGTCCATCGAATTTTCGTTCGTGCGAAGGCGAACTTTTCCTCGACGCGAATGTCCTGCGTCACCGATTCGGCGATGGGCGATACGAATCGTTGAAGAGCCGAACTCCTGCGAGTCCCACTCTCATTCGTCGCGGCTTCAGACGCGCCGACAAACATCAACAATGCTCCGATGATCAGCGCCACCGCGGGCACCGCTGCATCCGGCGGCGGAGTTGCCTTCGGCGGCGCTTGCCACAGGCGGCGAAGTGCGGGAATCACGACGTGCAGCAGAACAAACGCGATCAACACGCCGAAGAAGAACGGCACGCCGTTCGTGAATCGTAGCGCCGTCCAGAACAGCACCGTCCACCCGGCTACCTTCGCCAGCGTTTTCGTGAATCCTCCATCAGCGAAGAAAGCGCACACGAAGGCGACAAGCGCCAGCACCACCGGCCACGCCTGCAACGTGCCACGCCAAACCGACGGCTTGTCCACAACGTTGTCCACTTCGATCGCGAGCGCGTTATTCTCCGGCTGGATCGGCGCGAGGAACGTGAGCACGTGTGTCGTCTCCTGATGCACGCGCTCGCCCATCGTCCCGAGCCTCGCGAACGCAACAAAGCTAAACAGCACCGCGATGGAACCCAGCACCAAGCCCGCAGTGTGTTGCGCGCTGAATTTGTAAACGCCCGCGCGACTCGACCATTTCCACACGAATAGTCCCGCTACGAGCAACGCCAGCGCGATGCCGAGTTGGAACAATGCTTCATCGCGGCGAAATAAATCGAACAGCGCCGCGAACCCCGAGCTGTCCGAAATGCCCGCCGCCGGCGCGAGCGAGCCTTTGCGATAAACGATGCGTTGCCCCGTGTCGGCCAACACTTTCCATTCCGACAACAACACCGGCGCGCCGACGATTGGCGCGGCCACGCTCACGCGTTCTGGATCAGTGGAACGCGACGCGAGCTTGAGGTCCACCGTCGCGATCGCATTGGGATCAGGATTTTGCGGCAACGGAATCAGGTGCGCCTTTCCGTCCAGCCGCGGTACGGCTGTGACACCATTCACCGTCGCCGACCAAAGCTCCGTCCCCGCCGGCAACACGAGACGGAAATGCGGTTGCCCGCGGTTCTTCACAAAATAACGAGCATCGGTGACAACCTGACCTTGCTTCGAAATGCGCGTCGTGATCGCGGCGCGATCCGCGACTTGATTCAACGTGTCGCCTTGAGTGAGCGGGCTCAGCACGAGTTGAAGATTGAATGGCCGCGCGGCGTAGCGATACGCGGCGAGAATCGGCGCGTCGAAGAAGAGACGATACTCCGCCGGCACTTCCGCCGGTTCGAGCGGCAGCAGGCCGGGCGACACATTCGCCGTCTTCACATCAAACTGATACGCGCTCACCACGATGGTGTGACCCTGCTCGCTTTGCGCGTCGAGCGGGCGCGCACCGGTGAACGTGAGCGTCTCGCCCTGGCCCTTGAACGGCCGCTCGTAAGTCGCGAGCAACGTGTATGCGCCTGCGACTGGCGTGTGCAGGTGCACTTCGTAGCCCGTGTCGGTCTTCTGCCAGTTGCGCACGTCTTTGCCGAGGAACTCGACGTTGTAATACTCGTTCGAAAGATCCATGCGGAACATCGCGATCGGCGCGCCGGAAATCTGGAAGTTCACGACGCTGCTGCCATACGCGATGCGTTCGCCAATCGAGAAAAGGTGAAACGCGTCGGCTTGGATCGACTGCGGCAAACGCTCCACGCGCATCATCGCCGACCACGTCGCTTCGCTCACGCGCAGCGCCGCTTGAATGCCGACAACCTTGCGCGGGAAGAACGCCGTCGCGATTTCCGTGAGACCCTGCGTCGTCCCCGGCGTGATGCGGAAACCCGCGTCCGCCGACACCGCGATGTGACCGCGCACGGACTTCGCCTTCGGAACATCAATGCGCGGCAACGTCCACGTGGGTTCGCCCAGCGGCTTATTGCGCTCCAGCCGAAGCTGAACGATTTGGCGTCCCGCCACCGGCGCTCCGTAAACAATACGCAACTGCGCGTTCGTTTCGCCCGTCGGTTCAGTGAGGAAGTAGTCGGTCGAACCCGCCGCGCTGAGTCGCGCAATGGCGTAGCCTTTCGGCACGTTCAGCAACAATTCGCGGATCGGCGCCTCGCGGATATCGAGCTCGAGCTCGCAGTCGATCGCGGTTTCCGTTTCAGCGAGATGATACGCGAGCAGATACGAGACGGAAATTTCCGGCAACACGTTGTCGGCCTGGATGCGCATCGCGTAGTTCGCTCCGGAGAAGCGATAGACGAAGCGCTGCTTCGCATCGGTCTTCAGCAGCGCGCGCGTGAGATCGGTCTCGGGAAATTGCTCGGGAGAAACTTGCGAGAGACCCGTCGCGTTCACGACTTCGAGCCGCACCGCGCCTTCGTTCACGACGCGCCAGTAGCCGGCGAAGCGCGTCGCGCCTTCGGGACTCACGCGCATGGCGTCGAATGCCTGCGGGAACGCGCTCAGCGGCGTCTGCATCTGGACCTGGATGGCGAATTGATCCTTCAGCGGTTGATTGAAACGCACCACGAGTCGGCGGTCCCTGGAGTTGGCGACCGGCTCGACGTTCCACGCCAGAACTTGATCGCCGAGCACGCGAGTGACTTCCCCGTCGCCGGTGAGCAGCAGCGTGAGGCGCGTGAGCTCGCCCTGCATCACCTTGCCGTCGAGGAGCGCAAACTGGCGCATGAGTCCCGGCGCGATCGAAATCTGCGACAGCATTTCGGCGGAGTAGAAAAGTTTGCCTTCGCTCTCGGGCCGCGCCGTTTTCCACGCGAGCTGCACGTCGCCATTCGCAGGCAGGAAGCTGATGAAGTTGGCATCCGCGCGTTCGGGCTTCGCTCCACCACCGACGCGAAACTGCGTGTCCGCGGGCAAACCCTGAACCGTCATCGGCTGCAACGCGCTCTGCGCGATGCGAAACGAAAGCGAGTTCCACGCGTCCGCGGAGTGAAACACCGTCGCGTTGAACTTCAGCCGGATCGGATAATCTCCGGGCTCGTCGAACACCGCGACGTAACGGCCATTCTCGATGCGAATGCGCGGACTTCCCTCTCCCCTCAACGGGGAGAGGGATCGAGGGTGAGGGGTGGTTTCACCTTGGACGTTCCCTTGCAATCCGGCGTCGTTGCCCGCACCACCCCTCACCCCTGCCCTCTCCCCGTTGAGGGGAGAGGGAGAAGCGGGCGACGCGCTCAGATTGAATTCCGTCAGCGCGGCGCTACCCGAGAGCAGTTCGAGCGTGTCGCCTTTCGGATTTCGCACGCGCGCGGTCGCCGTGAAGGTGAACGTCGCCGAATCGTCGCCGATCACTCCGTTGAGTTTCGCGTTCGCAAGTTGAACGCGGCGCGCCTCTGGATCAGCCGTCATCACGCGCAACGGCACGGAGTAACTGCCACCTTCGACGCGGAACGCGAGCGGCTCGAAGTCACTGTTCGTAGAAACAACGCGCAATTCCTTCGGCATGAAGCGGAGTTCGAGCGCGACGGCATTGGTCACGTTGAGCGCGCGGACCGTGAGCGTCGGATCGGAATCGATTCGCAAATAGCCGTGCGAGAATGCCGGTTGCGATGAACTGAGCGCGAGCGGCACGACGGTTTGCGGCAAGTCCCTCAACTCCGTTTCCGCCGTGATGTTCACGACCAGATTTGTGCCGGCGCGATCGCGCTTCGGGCGCAGCACGAGAAAGCGATTGCCACCGCTTTGCTGCCTCACACTCCAGTCCTGCAATCCTTCGCCTGTGACCTGGCGTACCTCTCCTTCGCCAGTCAGGATCAACGCGATCTCCTTCGGGTCACCCAGGATGATGTCGACATCCACCCGAATCGAATGCGTGAGCTTCTCGAACGATGCATGAATGGTGTGCTGCAGTGCGGTGGCAAAAATCACGTTGGTGTCGCCCGGGCGAAACCCTTTCAGATCCGCCTCGATGACGATGCGGGCTTTGCCGGAGTCGAGGGAAAGGTCTTTCAAATCGGCATCGGCGCCGAACGCTGGAACGCCGAGGAAGAGAAGAGCGAACGCGAAGAGGTGGCAGCCGAAGTCGCGTAGCGACGCCCCGAAGGTAGCCGTGGGTTTTAACCCACGGTCTCGCGCGCCAACGGGACGCGTCGCGTAGCGACGCCTGACGGGGGCAATCGCACTTCCATCAACCGTCGCTACGCGACGGCGCTCGTTTCGCACAACGATCCGTGGGCTGAAGCCCTTGTCATTACCCACATCTTTTGGCTGGCCTTCTTGGAATCCTGAAAGGATTCCATCACTCAGCCCAGCGTTGCGCCGCCGGGGCGCTACGCTGGGGAAACCGTCCGCATATTCATCAACCCTGAAGGGGTTGCACG
>JBBRBM010000077.1:0-24672 GCA_038205745.1 Verrucomicrobiota bacterium
GCGCTTCTAAATAACAACACGTTTTCGGTTTGGGGTTACAACCCTACGCACCGACTCGACGTTCCGGCGGCAGCGAACAACGTCGTCGTACTCTTCTCCGGCGCGAACCACAGCGGCGCGGTGCGAACGGATGGAAAAGTCGTTTGTTGGGGAGACAACACGGTGGGCCAAACCAATGTGCCGGCCACCGTCGTAAACGTGTTACTCGCGACCTCGCACAGCGATCACACCCTCGCGATCTATCTTCAGCCACCATCGATCACGACGCAGCCTGTCACCCAAAGCGTGAGCGCTGGAGCGAACGTGACATTCACCGTCGTGGCGGCGGGCAGCCCGACATTGCAGTATCAGTGGCGCAAGAACGGCACGAACATTGTCGGCGCGTTCAACTCAAGCTTCCAGGTGAACAACGTGCAACCGACCAACTCGGGCGGTTACTCGGTGGTGGTAACGAACGGCGTCGGCTCAGTGACGAGCCTGGTCGCCACATTGACCGTGAGTTCGGCGCCATCCATCAACACGCAGCCTCAGAGCCAGACCGTGGGGTTCGGAACGAACGTGACCTTCACGGTCGAGGCAGTCGGCACGGCGACGCTGCGTTATCAGTGGAAGAAGAACACCACCAACATCCTTAACGCGACCAATGCGACTTATCAGATCGCCAGCACTGATCCGAGTCATGCGGGCATTTACTCGGTGACGATCACAAATCTTTTTGGAACGACCCCGAGTTCGAATGCGGTGCTGACCGTTGTGTCACCGCCGAACGTGCAGGAACAGCCGCAGAGCCAGACCGCGCTGGCCGGAAGCAGTGTGACCTTCACGGTGCTTTCGACGAACGCCACCACGATTCAATGGCAGCACAGCAATACGAATTTGCCGGGCGCCACTTCGCCGATGCTGACAATCAATCGCGCGCAGCCGGCGGATGCGGGCACTTACGTGGCGCTGCTCGGCAATGGCTTCACCACAATCGCGAGTTCACCCGCGACGCTTGCCGTTCTGACGCCATCCACCGCGAGCGACGTGGTGTTGTGGGGACAGGACAGCGTGCTCGTGGGTGGCGATTTCATCGAGATGTCGCCGCCGCCGGGCCTGGTGGGTGTGAAAGCCGTGACGGCCGGAGAGAATTTCAATCTCGCCTTGCGCAACGACGGCTCGGTCGTCGGTTGGGGAGACAATCAATACGGGCAGGCAGGCTTGTCGCCGAATGTCGTGGCGACCTTGATCGCGGCGGGAGCGAACCACACGCTCGCCGTCACGAACGGGCGTGTGGGCGCGTGGGGTTTGAACACCAGCGGTCAAGCCACGCCACCGAATGTCACGAACGCAGTGGCCATCGCCGCCGCCATGAATCTCAGCATGGCGTTGCGTGGTGATGGAAAAGTTTTCGTTTGGGGCGACACGAATGCAGGGCAGGGGATATTGCCGTCGAGCGTGACAAATGTAATGGGCATCGCGGCGGGAGTGGAACATTGCCTCGCGGTGCGCAGCAACGGAACGGTCGTGGCGTGGGGCACGCCGAATACTTACGGTCAGGCGCGTCCGCCGTTCGCGGTGACGAATGTGAGTGCGGGTGTTGCCGCCGTGGCCGCCGGCGCATTTCACAGTCTGGCTCTCAAGAGCAATGGAACAGTGGTCGCGTGGGGCAGGGGTGACTTCGGCCAAACCAACGTGCCGCCGAATGCCACGAACATCATCGCCATTGCGGCCGGTTCGCATCACTCGCTCGCGTTGCGGCGGGATGGTGCGGTGATCTCGTGGGGTTACGACAACTTCGGTCAGAGCGAGACGCCTGTGGATCTGGTTGCATCTGGCGTGGGCGCGGGCGCGTCGCGCAGCCTGGCGATTCGAAAGATGGGTTTCAGGTTGCTCAATCCGATATTCTTGTCGCCGACGCAAATCCGCATTGAGGTGCGCAATGCTGATGGCACGCTCGTTCCCTCCTCAAGCGCCACGAACATCGAAGTTCTCGCCAGCGCCGACGCGACATTGCCGAAGGCGAACTGGACGAAGCTCACGAACAGCGTTTCCGTTTCCACGAACGGAATCTCGACCTTCACCGACAATCCAACGACACAACCGCGCCGCTTCTACAACGTGCGGGGGCAATGATCGCGCAGGGCGCGGTCGATGGCGTCCGCACGAGGATGTGGTGACAGTTCGTGAGCATCGCGTGGGTTCAATTTGCGGCCGTGACCGTCCACGCTCCGTGCCGACTTTGAATTGACTCCCGATGCGCAACGTCTGGAGCATGTCACTTATGAACCAGACACCAGAGAACAACACCTCACGTCGTGAATTTTTGAAGGCCACCACCCGTGTGGCCGCCGCTTCGGCGCTTGCCGGAGTGGTATTGCCCCACGTCCATGCGCAGGACAGCCAGACTGTTCAGATCGCTTTGATCGGCTGCGGCGGACGCGGCACTGGCGCTGCCGGCAATGCGATGGCAGTGAGCGAAGGCCCGGTGAAGCTCGTTGCCATGGCCGACGTTTTCGAAAATAAACTCAAGAACAGCTTCGACACGCTCAAGGGCAAGTTCAACGACCAGGTGACTGTGCCGGACGACCGCAAGTTTCTCGGATTCGATGGTTACAAGCACGCCATGGATTCCCTGCGGCCGGGAGACGTTGCGATTTTTACCACGCCGCTGGCGTTCCGCTGGGTGCATTACAAATATGCGATTGAAAAGAAGCTGAACGTCTTCATGGAAAAGCCGGTGACGGCGGACGGTCCAACGTCACGACGCATGTTGAAACTGGCTGAGGAAGCGAGCGCGAAGAATCTGAAATGCGGCGTGGGGCTGATGTCCCGGCACGCGCGTCACCTCCAGGAATTGCACAAGCGCGTGCAGGACGGCGAGATTGGCGACGTGATGCTCATGCGCGGCTATCGGATGCACGGTCCCCTTGGGTCCGCTTTCGCGACGCGCTGGCCGGGCAAGCCGAGTGAACTTCTGTGGCAGATTTCCCGCTTCCACGGCTTTCTCTGGGCGAGCGGTGGTTGCTTCAGCGATTTCTACATTCACCACATCGATCATCTGAGCTGGATGAAGAATGCGTGGCCGGTGAAGGCGCAAGCCTTGGGCGGACGCCACTATCGCACCAGCCCGTCTGGCGAGCCTTACGTGGATCAGAATTTCGATTCGTACGCAGTCGAATACACGTTCGAGGATGGCGCCAAGTTTTACATGGACGGGCGCTGCAATTCCGGTGCGGTGCCGATGTATTTCAGCCACGTTCACGGCACAAAAGGCATGGCGGTGGCGGCGCGGCAGGGTGATTACAGCGGGCCATCAAGCATTCACAAAGGCCAATTGCCCAGCCGCAGCAGCATGATCTGGCAATCGAACGTTCCTGCAAAAGACAACGATCCGTACCTCAACGAATGGAACGATCTCATCAGTGCGATCCGGAACGACAAGCCTTACAACGAAGTTCCGTTCGGCGTGCAGGCCAGCGTGGTCACCTCGATGGGCCGCAAGGCGGCGCACACTGGCATGGAGGTGACTTACGACGAGATGTTGAATGACGACATGGAATACGCGCCCGGTATCGACAAATGGACGAACGATTCACCGCCGCCAATCGTCGGGGACGCCAACGGCAAGTATCCCGTGCCGATGCCTGGCAAGACGACCAAGCACGAGTACGAGATGAATATCAAAGCGTAGAGCGACCATTCTGAAGCAAACAGGCGCGGCAATGAGCCGCGCCTTTTGTTTTGCGGAGGTGATTGTTTGATTCTCCGCGGTGCCATGCGCTGTTCTCCAAGCGCGAAAATTCCTCCCGGTGCGCGAGCCGCGTTCAGCAGTGTCGCGCAGCGCTTGGCGGGCGCTGTGTTCGGCGAGCGGCTAGGCAGCCGCTGCGGGCTTCTGTCGGACTGCGTGATACAACCAGTCCTTCAGGTGTACCCGGCGCAGTTTGAGTTCTTCGATCTCTTGATCGGTTGCGAATTCGAGGTTCTCCTCAATCCGGCTGATCCGATCATCAATCTGATCGTACTCTTCCATGAACGCGTGAAAGCGTTCGTCGGTCGAGTAGAGCGTGGTGATGATCTGCTGGTACTGCGGGAACTCCGTTTTTAGTGGATGATGCAGGTCCATAGTTTGGCGAACTCCTTTCGCCGCCAGGATGGAAGCAAGTCATCCCCCGAATGTCACCCCGAAATTTGGCCGAAGTTTTTCCAGAATTGCTCTCGGGGAATTTCGGTGGTGTGCGCGTCGATGTGATTTGGGGTGCGTGGATTTTCCGCAAGCATCGTGTTGTGGGCATCCGTCCGCCGGTGACCATGCCACGACATTCCTCGTTTCGCTGCAGCCCCACGGCCAATGGGCACTTCGGCTACCACACCGTACCGTATCCTTACTGCGACCACCGACTGTGGAAGCTCCGTTGTGTAACATCGCCGACACAAGGCAGACTCTTCCTCGCTTGGCTGCACTGGTTTCCGTCTTGCGAAGGACGAATCCCAGGAGCTTTCGAGCCTTGTATGCGCATGAATGACTGAAGGATCAGATGGTGTTCCCCCCAACACTATGAAGCTGTTGTTAACCTCCGTCCTTGTTTGCGTGGCGTGTGTCAGCGCACGCGCGGCCATCATACTCACCGACAACTTCGCTTATCCCGACAGCGTGCTGACGAATGTCTCCGCCCAGAAATGGCGGGTTGCCGGCCCCGTGTTGGGCGAGGTCAATGTCCTCTTCAGTCACGTTGAGTTGTCGAGGGACGAAACCGAGGATGTGAACGCAGCTCTTGAAGGAGCGCCATATTCCTCCAGCGGCGGAGGCGTGCTCTACTCCCGGTTCACGGTGACCGTTTCCGGACTCCCCACTGGCGCGAACGGCGGCTACTTCGCGCACTTCAACGCGTCCAGCGGTCGGGGACGCATCTTCGCAACACCGAAGGGCGCAGCCTCGAATCGTTTTCGTTTCGGCATTGGCAATGCGAGTTCCGCGGCCTCCACCAACTGGCCAGTGGACCTGAATATTGACCAGACCTACACCATTGTGACACGTCTCGTGGTGAGCAACGCCACGGCGACTCTCTGGATCAATCCGACCGCGGAAAGCGATCCCTCGATCACGGGAATTGATGTCGCGAGCGCTTCCTCCATCAGTTCGTTCTCGTGGCGGCAGGATAAAGACATTGGCGTGCTTGCCGTGGGAGAACTGGTGGTTGCCTCCAGCTTTGGCGAAGCGCTTCATGGCAACACCACTCCGTCGATCTTCAACCTCCCCGATCAAACGATGGGCGCTGGCGCAAGCAATTCGATTCCATTTGTCATCGGCGATGTGGAGACAACCGCGGACTTCTTGACCGTATCCGCATGGGCTTCCGACACCAATCTTGTGCCAGGCATTACATTCAGTGGCACAGATTCAAATCGCACCGTAACGATTGCCACGCCGCCGAACGTGCTCGGCACCAGCAGTGTCACCGTTCTCGTGACGGATGGATTCACAACGAACAGCGACTCGTTTGTCGTCACCGTTCTTCCCGCACTGCTTTTCTGGGAGGATTTTCCCTACGCGGACGGCGCGCTTATCACAAACGGCACCCCCATCTGGTCGCACCACGGCGGTGCCACGGGTGAGATACAAGTGGTCGCCGGGCAAATCGTCCTGAAGACCCCGCAGACCGAGGATGTCAATATCACGATGCCTTACGGCCCATTCGCACCGACCGCGGGCGTTATCCTCTACACGAGTTTTCGCGTCAATTTTCTGCAAGAGCCCGGGACCGGCGGTGATTACTTCGCGCACTTCAACACCAATGGCACCCGCTGCCGGTTGTTCGCGAACACGGTCAATGCACTCCCGGAAAAATTTCGTCTCGGCATCGCCAATGCCTCCGGCGGGATTCCGCAGCCACTGGCCATCGACCTTTCCACAAACGTCAATTACCTCGTCGTGCTGCGTTACAACTCGGCCACCGCGACGAGCACGCTCTGGGTGAACCCCTTGTCGGAGACTGCTCCAGGCACCAACGCCGTCGATCTGGCGGCACCCAACACGATCAGTTCATTCGGCTTCCGCCAAAGCTCGAACATCGGCCTGGTCACCGTGGACGACTTGCGAATCGGCCTGTCCTTCGAAGCGGTCACGGGCTTCGGCGCGCCACGGCTGCGCGTCGCAAACCTGACGGACGGTGCGATCCAACTTTCCTGGCCCGTGTCAGCGGTGGGATTCATTCTCCAGATCAAAACAGAATTCGTCGACTGGCAGGATTTGCTCCTTCCGCCGTCCGTGGTCGGCAGTGAAAACGTGGTCACGGATTTCCCCTTCGACAACCCCACCTTCTACCGGCTCAGGAAATAGTTTCAGCAGTCGGATGCTCAGCGCGTTCCGGCGCGGGCGTACAGAACAGCACGTCCTCAATGTGGAGGCGCTCTGGCGCATGGAATCGCAGGCCCCGGACGCACTCTCTCGTTCCGGCGGGCTTGTCGTGAACGTCGCAGCGCATAAAACAATTTAGGCTTCATCTTGCGCCAAGGACGTTTTGTAACCAGTTAGATACCTCGGCAACTTCCGCAGTCTCTGATGGTGATCTCTGAATCACAGACGCGCTGCGTGCGCGCGTTTTGTTCAGGACCGACTGCGCCAATCCCGCGCCGCCGCTGTTCCTCGCCCGAAAGCCTTGCCCACGCTCGATTTGTTTCTCGCCGCGCTTTGCATTCCTCCCTGAACGCAACGCGACGCTCCGCCGTTCCGATTTTTTGATGTCATTTCTCAAACCCATAACCCCGTACATGCGCAATATCCCCTCGTCTCAAGGCGGGACTTCAAAGTCCCAGTCCAACGTTCATCGCTCCAGCTTCGCTTCGTGGCGGAGTCTGCTCCTGATGTTGCCGCTGCTCGCCGCGCATTCATTGTTCGGGCAGGCGGCGTTCATTGATTTCAACAGCGTCGGCCAGTTCACCAATAATTTCTCCGGGCGCAACTTCCAGACGGCGAACACCGTTGGCGTGTGGTACGAGACGAACGGCGCGGGCGTTAGTGGCAGCGCTTCGCTCGACGGCATAAACAACAGCGGCAACGACACGACGATGACGTACGGCACCGACGCGTTCGATTTCTCCACTGACGGCAAGACGTTGAACGTTTCGATGATGGTGAAGATCAAGTCGCCGACCGCGGCCGCCAAGGCGCTGCAGTTGGGTTTCATCAGCAGCACGAACCTGAGCATGAACGACTTCAATCCGAACGCGTTCATGAGCGTGCGCTTCGGTTCATCCGCTGCGGCTTCGTTTGCCTACAACGCGGAACTTCAGCAGCGCCCCACGACCGGACCGACTCTCACCACGAACACTTCGGCGAACTTCAACGTTGCGGCGGGCAACTGGTATCAGCTCTCCGCCACGTTTCTGAACATCAAGAGCACGTTGCCGAATGGCTATCGCGTCGTGACGGCGCAGGTGCGGGATTTCGGCGCGAGCGGCACGACGCCAGGCGCAGTTTTGTGGATCACCAACAACATCGATCTCACGAACATCAACCTCACCGCTGATTCCACGGTTTACCCGGCGTTCCGTTCTACAGAGACGGCGGGCGCCGACAATCTCGACAATTTCGCGGTGTCCACGATGACGGGCGCGCCGGTGATCACGGTGGCTCCGGTGGATCAAATCGTGACCGCATATCGTCCCGTGACATTTTCCGTCAAGGTGGATGGAACACCGGATTTCTCATTCACCTGGTATACGAACGATGTGCTGGCGGCAGGTGCAACGCGGCCGACGCTCACGATTCCACAAGCGACGCCCGATTGGGACATCAGCAACATCCGGGTTGCGATCACGAACAGCGTGGGCGGAATCGAAAGTGCAATCGCCTCGTTGACCGTCATGCCTGATGAAGTGAAACCGAATGTCGTCTCCGTCGGCAGCGTGGATGGGACCGCGATCGGTGTTGCCTTCGACGAAGAGATCGTGGCGGCGGGTGCGAACATCCCTGCGAACTACAGCGTGACTCCTTCGACGACGGTCACCAGCGCGACTCTTCAGCCGGATGGACGTCGTGTGAAGCTGACGCTCGGCAGCGCAATATCGGGAGCCTTCACGGTCACAGTAAGCGGTGTCAGTGATCTTGCGGGAAATTCTCTCGCGACAACTTCCGCAAGCGGAACGGTGATGGGATTGACGCCGAGTGACATCGGCTATCCCGCGTTCGCGGGTTCGGCCATCAGTTACAACACGGGTGACATCGATGAAGCGGGCGGCGGTTTTGATTTCTGGTTCGGTGCCGATCAAGGCCATGTCACCCTCGGACCGCGTTCGGGCGATTTCGACTTTCAGGTGCGCGTGGCGAACATTGTTCGCAACTATCAGTACAACACGCTTGGCAACAATCGCGATGATTTCACCAAGGCAGTGATCATGGTGCGTGAGTCGATGTTGCCGAGTGCTCGCGAGGTTTACGCGAACGCGACGCCGGTTGACGTCAGCCTGCCCGCGGGCGGCAATGTGCTGCAGATGGTCAACCGCACCAGCAATCTTGGCACCGCTGCCCAGCTCGGCAGCAGCATCGCATTGCCCAGCGGTGGCGCATTCCCGAACGTCTGGATGCGCTTGCGCCGCGTGAATAACACGTTCACGACGTATTACTCGACGAATGCGACGCCGACGGTTTGGTATCAGCTCAGTCAGGCGGGCAATCTCGTGATGAACGATGCGACGTTCGCGGGTGTTGGTTTGACCGCCCATTACGACGGCGATCGTCCGGCCTCAGCTCAGTTCCGAAATCTCGGCGACTGGTCCGTGCCCGGTGCGCAAGTCGCGATCCTCACGAACTCCGGCGCCTCATTGACGATGAACCTGACCTGGCCTGCGACGAACGGAACGATTGCGATCACTGCGCTGGCGACAAATTTGGGAACGTCTTTCCCGAGCAATGAAATTCAGTTTGTGTGGCAGCGTGGTGATGGTCTCGGTAATTTTACGAACGTGCTGACGCAGAATGCTGCGCCTTCATCGACGCCAAGCCCAACTTCCGCGTTCAGCAGCTATTCGACAGCGCCACTCACGCTGGCCGACAACGGCGCGCAGTATCGCGTGATCGCGAAGGGCCCCGGCGGGATTTCAGCGACCGGCTCAGTTTCAACCCTGACGATCAATTACTTCGACCAGGCGGCGCCGACAGTTGGCCTTGCGTCCGTATTGCTCGGTAGCAACACGCTGAGTCTCATCTTCAACGAACCGCTCGACCTGTTGAGCGTTTCCAATCTCGCCAATTACGTCATCACGAACAGCCTCGGCCAGGCGATCACCGTGACAGGCGTCACGCTGCAAGCGCCGGGTGAAGGAACGAACAATGTCACGCGCATCATCCTCACGACCTCGACGGTGTTGACCAACAACACGTCATACATCGTCCGACTCAACAACATCCGTGGCACGAACGGCGTGCCGATCGCGCTGAATACGCTGGCGACGGTTCCGACGCTCGGGACGATCAAGGTAGAAATTTTCGCGAACCTCGCGGCCACCGCGTTGATGACCGATCTTACGAATACCGCGAAGTATCTCTCCAACGTTGCCGAATACGTTTTCTGGACGAACGCTTTTTCGTGGAACCACAGCGGCAGTGCGTTCACGGATCGATCGGGTTGGAACAGCTATGGCGGCAGGCTCTCCGGCCTTTTCGTTCCACCGAGCAATGGCCTCTATCGTTTCTACATCCGCCATGATGATGCGGGCGCGTTGTGGATGAATACCAACGCGGTGAACAGTTGGGATCCGGCAGGCAAATCGTTGCTGGCTTTCAATTCCGTGACTGCGGGCGGTTATGTAAATCCCGGCGTCACGAACACGAGCATCACGGTGGATGTGCCGTTGATCGCTGGCACGTCGTACTATGTCGAAGGCCTCTGGAAAGAGAACAGCGGCGGCGATGGATTCAGCATGATGTTCCGCGAAATTGGGAACACGAATGCGCCAGGAGTCACTGAAAACGCGGGCGGCGCTTTCTTCCTGCCAATCGTAAACAATCTCTACGCCGGCGTTGCGGCGACGCCCACGCCAGTGCGGGTCGAAATGTTCACCGGCATTACTGGCGGCACCGTCGCGCTCCTCACCAACGCCACCAAATTCATCAACAACACGCCCGACTGGATCGTGAATGTCCCCGGCTTCGGCTACAACTGGGAGACGCTGACGGGCGGCACGTTTGGAAACACATTGGACAATTACGGCGTGCGTATATCGTCATACTTCCTCGCGCCGTCCAATGCGGTCTATCGCTTCTTCATCAAGAGTGACGACGACAGCCAGTTCTTCATCAACACCAATGGCATTGATCCGGCAGGAAAAATCTCCGTCGCATATCTGCCGGGCAATCGCACGTTCTACCGCACGAACTCGCCGGACACGACGAACACCGGCTGTTCGTTCCCGATCACGTTGACGAACGGCCAGCTCTACTACATCGAAGCATTGCTGAAGGACAACACCGGCAACGACGGTTTCGGAATGACGTTCCTCACGTATGCGAGCTACACGGATGCGACAAACAGCACCATAACGCCGGCCTCCAATACGGTGGCGCTGGCGAATTCCCTGCGCCCGATTCCGAGCACGTCATTCACGCCGGCATGGCCGTACTCGCCGTCCGTGCTTGCGGAAATTTACCAGAACAACGGCGTTGGTTTTTCTGGAACCTCGGTCAGTGATCTTCAGAACCACACCAAATTCCAGGCGGCCATGCCTGACGCGCTGCTGCCCATGCGCTTCTTCGGCATTAACCGTGATCAGCCGAACCCGTCGATTTATCCGAACGACAATTACGGCGCGCGTGTCTCCGGTTACTTTGTCGCACCGAGCAACTGCCAGTATCGCTTCTTCATCAAGAACGACGATGGCGGCGTGCTGTTCATGAACACCAACGGCATCGATGTGGCCGGCAAGGTGCAGATCGCGGTCCAGACTTTCTCGCGCAACGTTTACACCAATGCCGACGCCATGATGTCTGCGCCGATCACGCTGACGAACGGCCAGCGCTACTACATGGAATACCTCTTCAAGGAAGGAACCAGTGGCGACGGTTGCTCGGTTACGTTCTTCGCGACGAATGGAACCACTGTTCCCGCGATTCCCGGTGCGAACTCAGTGGCGGTTGCGGATTTCTTCGCGCCCACGATCGGCCCCGTCACATGCAACAATATCGCGATGAGCACGACGGCGAACACACTTGCCGATGGTGCCACCGTGACGTTCAGCGTGAACGGCGTGACTGGCGCAATGCCGATCGGCGTTCAATGGCGCAGGAACGGCGTCGCGATTCCCGGCGCGAACGGTTTCAATTTCACCTACACCGTGACGCCAGCCGACGTCGGCATCACCACCTTCAGCGCATTCATTTACAATCAACAAAGTTCGATTGAGCGCTTCGCGAACCTGAACCTTGCGACAGTGTTCTTGGATTTTGGCGCGCCGGAAATCACCGGGGTCATTGGGAATCGCTTGCAGAATGAAGTCACCGTGACCTACTCCGAAAACGTCCTCGCTGCGACCGCAACGAACATCGCGAACTACTCAATCAGCGGCTTGACGATCACCAGCGCGTATCTGCGCGCAAATAATCAAGTGGCGCTGCTCACGTCGGCACAGACACCCGGCACGCGTTACACGGTCGTGGTGAACAACGTGAAGGACACGTCTCGCACGGGGAACATCATCCTGCCGAACTCCGCGTTCAGCTTCACGTCGTGGACGATGAGCCGTGGATTCGTGACCCTCGACCAATTCACCGGCCTGAATTCCTCTGGCGTGTTGATTCAATACCTCACCACCGAGTTGAAGTTCATCAACAACACACCCGACACCACTCTCTACTCCACGGTGTTTGGCTTCGGCATGAACACCAGCGGCGGGTTCAACAATACGACCGACCAATACGGCATGCGCGCCTACGCGTGGTTCATCGCGCCGTCGAACGGCTTGTATCGCTTCTACATCCGCAGTGATGACGAATCGATGCTGTTCATGAACACCAACTCCGCGAGCAGCATGGATCCGGCAGGCAAGACCATGATCGCCGCGGCGATCGTTGGCGCAGGTAAGAATTACAACGACCTGCTCGGCGCCGGTCCATGCATGTCGTCGAACATTTTCCTGAACGGCGGCCAGATGTATTACATGGAAGTGCTGTTGCGCGAAGGCTCGGGCAACGATGGATTCAGCGTCGCCTTCCGCGAAGCCGGCGACCCCAGCACACCGGCGAACACGGAAGTGATTCCGGGTTACTATTTCGCCAACGTGGGTAATCCCGATGTCGTTGCCGCGTTTTACTTCGTGAGCCATCCGGCCAGCGTCACGACCGGTGTGCGTTCGCTGATCACCATGACCGCCAGCGCGCTCTACGTTCCCGCAGTGTCGCCCAACACGCTCGGCAACGTGGCGTTCCAATGGCAACGGTATGACACCACTGCCGGCGACTTTGTAAATGTGTTGGGCAACTTGAATCCCACGGCCGCGAGCGCTGCTTTCACGACGAGCTTTGCCACGCCGGGCACTTATCAAATTCGTGCGCTGGCCAACCTGCCGGGCATCACGATCACCAGCGCCGTGGCAACGGTGACGGTCACGAATCCTGTCATCGTTGGTCCGACGGTGCCTGCGATTGCATGGGCGTCCGCAAGCACGAACCGCACGACCATCACGGCGCAATTTAGCGAAGCCGTGACGAGTGCGACCGCGAATGACATGGCGAATTACGCTGTCGTCGACAGCGTGGCGGGTACTTACACCGTGAGCAGCGCCGTTCTCGGTGCGGATGCGAAGACTGTCACACTGACGGTCACTCCGTCGCTCCCGACCGCGAACAACGCGAGCGTCACGCTCACCGCCGCGAACATCATTTGTGTGGACGATGCACAAGTCGGCGGCGGCAGCTACACGTTCCACGTGCCGGATGGCTTTCTCCGGTTCAGCTTCTACACGAATTCGGCGGGAGGCACCTTGCCAGCCGTGTTCCCGACCGCGCCGCCTGCGGGCACCGCGACGATCTTTCAGACGAACGGCACGTTGACGACGAACCTCTTCTGGACAGCCGCTGCGTATGGAATTCCGACTGCGGCCCAACTCAATTACGCGGTGCGGCTCAATGGCTACTTCATCCCGCCATCCAACGGTGTGTATCGCATCTTTCAGGGCGGTGACGATCAGTCCGCGTTCTTCATGAACACGAACGCGGTGAATAGTCACTTGCCGGCGGGCGCGGTGCGTCTCGTCCTCGTGGGCGGCAGTCTCGGCTACGGCAACGTGAGTGCGGCGACACCATTCCTCACCCTCAATGCCGGCCAGCGCTACTACATCGAAGTGCAACTCGCGCAGGGCACCGGCGGCGAATACGTCCGCGCGGCATTCCGCGAGTTCGGCAATTACGGAATTCCGGACGACAACAACGAGCGCATCTCCGCGTTGTTCCTCAGCTCACCGGCGAACCTGAGCGTGATCGCATCGACGTTCACGCCGACGTTCCCTGAATCTGCGACGAATGTGTTGCTCGGCGCCGTGGTCGGGTCGCCCGCCTACATACAATGGTACACGAACAACGTGCTCGTCAGTGGTGCGACGAATGCGACATTCGCCCTGCCGACTCCGCTGCCGCTGAGTTACAGCGGCGTGAACGTGCAGGTGATTGCCACGAACAGCTACAGCTCCGTGAGCAATCAATTCACGATCAGTGTGGATGCTGACGCGACAACGCCGACGATTGTGAGTGTCGCCCGTTGCAACACATGGACGAACCTCATCGTGAACTTCTCCGAGATGCTCGGGGCGGCAAGCGCGACGAATCCGGCCAACTACGTGGTCGTTGACGGTGCGGGCAATATCATCCCGATCGCAGCGGTGTTCCTCCGTCCTGATGGACGCAGCGTCTCGATCAGCATCGCACCGAGCGGCGCATTCGATCCGAACACGACCTACTACGTGACGAACAACGCCATCGCGGATCGTTCTGTCGCGGGCAACACCATCCCGGCGAACAGTGTGGTGACTTACAATCCGCTCGTCTTCACGACGAACCTCCTCGCGATGGATTTCTACGGCAACATCAGCGGTGGATCGCTTTCGAATCTCCTCAATGACGCGCGATTCCAGAACAACACGCCGGACTTGCAGATGGCGCTGGCGGGCCTTGAGTTTCATCAGACCAACCTGCCGTTCAGTGGCCAGGCCAATTACGGTGTGAAGGTCTTCGGCTGGTTTGTTCCGCCGTCGAATGCCGTCTATCGCTTCTCGTTCCGCAGCGATGACGTCACGTCAGTCTTCATGAACACCAACGGCATCACGCCGAATGGCAAGGTGCAGATCGGAACGATCACAAACTGCTGCAACATCTACACCTCGACCATCCCGGTGTTGCTGACGGCAAACAATCCGTACTACATCGAGTTCCTGATGGGGAATGGTACGGGCCAGGAATATTTCTCGGCCACGTGGCGCGGGTTCCCAGACCAATTCGCCGCGCTGAGCACGCCGGCGCCGACTTCGCCGGGCAACAACGGAGTGGGTTGGGGCGGTGCTGGATATTATCCGAGCGCGGAAATTGGTTCTGCCGCTTACTTCGGCGTTTACGCAGACCCGACGATCGTATCGAACTTCAACTTCACGCTACAGCCCACGCCGTCGGCCACGAACGTCGCGGCAGGCACGTCAGTGCGTCTCGCCGTGATGGCGACCAACGCGCCTTCGAACGGCTACATCTGGTATCAATGGCAGGCCGACGACAGCTCCGGGAACTTCACGAACCTCGGCCCGAGCACGAACTACATCTCGAATTTCGAGATGCTCGGCAACCGCAGCAACTACGTCGCGAATTTTTACTACACGACGACGCTGCGTGCGGTGGCACAATTGCCCGGCGGACTCAGCATCACGAGTTTGACTGCGACTGTGACGGTGCCGACATCCGTGACCGCTCTCTCCGTGAGCGCATTCAGTTCGCCGGCAACGAACTCCGTCACCGTCGTCTTTGACCGGCCGGTGCTCATCACCGACGCGCAGGAGACGCTGTATTACCTGGTGAACGGCGGTTCCATCAACGTCAGCGCAGCGACGCTGCAACCGGACGGTCGCACCGTGATTCTGGGCATGGACGGCGTGCTTCCCGACTCGGTGTCAGTCGACGTCGGTCCCATATACGACTCGCTCATGCAGAACGTGTGCTTCAATACGCTGAATGCGATCACGTTCCGGGCAAGCTTCTACGGCGACATCGGCTCTGCGCCTCTCGTCACTGATCCGCTGGTGGCGGGTTCATTCGTCAGTCCCACGAACAACGCGTTCGACATCACCGCGGGTGGATCGGACATGTTCAACAACGCCGACGGCGAATACTTCATCGGCCGCAATGTCTCCGGCAACTTCGACATCCGCGTGCGCATCCCGGTGATCACGAATTCCTACCGCGGCATCTCGGACGCCAACGCCAAGGGTGCGCTGCAAGCACGCGTCAGCACGGCGGCGAACAGTCGCATGATAACGGTCAATCTGGCGCCGGCCACGCCGAACGGCTGGCCGGTGGTCGGTGCGGATCGCGCGCAATTGCTCGTGCGCGACACGACAGGCGGCGGCACTGCGAACGTCAACAGCATCGTCAATTGCTTCACGAACGGCGCGACCCCCTGGGTGCGCATGATTCGTCACGGCTCGGTGTTCTTTGGCTTCCGCAGTTTCGATGGTGTGAACTGGACGTTGATTGGCTCGCGTGACACCGCGGTGAATGGTGGCTCTTATCCCGACACCATCCTCGTCGGTCTTGCGGCGTCTTCGCACAACAACGTGGCGAACCCGCTCTCGGGCACCACTACGGCGCAGTTCCGCGATCTCTATTTCCCGACGACGTTGCCGACGATCACGTCGCAACCGCTGGGCGCGAATCTCTTGATTGGCCAGAACGTCACGATCAGCGTGGGAGCTAACAATCCGCCGGACAGCGGCGCGATCAACTATCAGTGGCGGAAGAATGGTTTGCCGATCAATGGAGCCAATGGTTCGAGCATCACGATCGTGAACGCGAACTTGAGCGACGCCGCGAACTACAGCGTCATCGTCGCCAACGACGGTGGGGGTGTGATCAGCGACGTGGCGACCATTGTTGTCGCAAACCAGGGGCCGATCGTTGCATCGGAAAACCTGACGACCGTTCAGAATTCGCCCACGAACATCAGTGCCGGCACATTGCTAGGAAATGATTCCGATCCGGATGGACGCCCCTTGAGCATCGTGGCGGTGAGCGGCATCGCTCCGGTCACGTTCTTCACGGATTTCGAGTTGGGCCTTCCGACGAACTCGACGGCTTATGGCAACGCCCACTTGATCAGCGGCGTCGGCGTCAACGGCAGTCAGGCGCTCGCAATTACCGACGCGACGGGAAATCAGAACGGCGGTTGGGTGATCAACGACCTTGTGCCCGGACGTTCGGTGAGTGCGTTCAGCGCCACGTTCAAGATCCGGCTGGCCAATGATAGCGGCAATGCCGCCGACGGCATGTCATTCAACATCGGCAACGACCTGACTGCCGGCATCGTCGGAAACGCGGAGGAAGGCTCCGGCTCGGGTCTTTCCATCTGTCTCGATCAATACAATAACGTCCTGAACGGCCAGCCCGATCCGCTCGAAGCACCGGCGTTCGACGTGAAGTGGCGCGGCGCGATCGTGGCACATGTGCCCATCATCAAGGCGACGAATGCCAACTGGGTGAGCGTGACAGTGAATGTCCGCTCCGATGGCACGCTCGATCTCTACTACACGAATGCGCCGCTCCTGCTGAACGTGCAGACGCCGTTCCGTCCGATCAGCGGCGCACAGTTCGGCTTCTACGCCCGGACTGGCGGCCAGTTTGAATCCCATTGGCTCGACGACGTGAGCATTACAGTGCTCACGCCGGAAACGCAGTTCGCTCCGGCGGGCAATGTGTATGCGCAGAACTTCGACTACGGTTTGCCTGCGGGAGTGTCGCTCTACGGTTTCACGAACCAGGGCGGTCTCGCCGGAGGTTATTACACGAACATCGCTGACGTTGGCGGCAGCATTCACCTGACCGACAGCACGACGAACCAGTTGGGAGCTGCGGTGTTTGACGAAATCACGCCGCTGAAGCCAGTGAACAGCTTCACCGCCAGCTTCAAGGTGCGCATCGGTAACGCGTCATCCGAACCGGCTGACGGCATGAGTTTCAACTTCGCGGGTGACCTGCCGAATACCACATCCGGCGGCGCCGAAGAAGGCGTTGGCACCGGCATCGCGGTGTGCTGGGACATCTATCGGTTCCCGGACAACGCCGGCACGAGCGCGAATCGCTCGGGTATCAAGGTGAAGTATCGCGGCCAGACGCTGGCGCAACAGCAGATACCACAATGGAACAATACGAACTTCATTCCCGTGACAGTGACGCTCACAGCCAGCGGCACGGTGATGGTGAATATCGATGGCACGAACGTGTTCGCGAATCCGGTGGCGACCGGCTACCAGCCGATCCGCGGACGCTTCGGTTTCTACGCGCGCACTGGCGGTCAATACGCGTCGTACTGGATCGACGAGTTGAATATCACGTTGCCTGACTACGGCTACGTGACGCTCGCCAGCGGCAATGTCCTCTACGCTCCACCGCGCAATGCGTGCGGCTCGGATTCGTTCTATTATCAGGTGAGCGATGGCCAGGGTGGACTTGCGTGGACCTCTGCGAACGTAGGCGTGCTCGATGTGACGCCGCCGCAAATTCTCGCGTGCGCCACGAACCGTGTTGTGGCCCGCGAAGCAGGATGCATTGCAACACTGCCCGACCTGACCACGAACAGTGGATTTGCGGTGATCGAAACTTGCAGCTTGAGCATCACGCAGTTCCCTCCCGCCGGCACGATTCTCGGCGATGGCGCGACGCCCGTGACTCTTTATGCGGTCGATGGTGTGGGCAACGTGGTCACGTGCGGTTTGTTCGTGACGAACAGCGATATCACAGCTCCGACGATTTCATGCACGGAGACGCAAATGCCGACCGCGCCTGGTTTCTGCCATGCGCTGAATTCGTCGCTCGGTCTTCCCACCGTGGCGGATAACTGCACCATCTCAACAGTCACGAACGCTGCTCCGACGGAACTGCCGATCGGAACGAACTTCGTTATCTGGACCGCGGTCGATGCGAGCGGCAACTCCGCGAGCTGCACACAGACAGTGGTGGTGGTGGACGCTGAGCTTCCGCAGATCACAGCGCCGGCAAACATCAGTGTGCCTGCTGACGCCGGCCAGAATTACGCGAGCGGTGTCGCCCTCGGCACGCCAGTGGTTGCAGACAACTGCACCATTGCAAATGTGACCAACAACGCGCCGGCCACATTCCCGGCCGGAACGACGATCGTGGTTTGGACCGTGATCGATGGCAGTGGCAACTTCGCTACAGCGTCACAATCCGTGACGGTGACCGTTGTTCTCGCTCCGCAAATCACTTGTCCCGCCAACGTGACAGTGACCGCACCTGCTGGTCTATGCCACGCGACCAACGTCGCCCTCGGCTCGCCCGTGGTGACCGGCGCCACGATCAACACGATCGTGACTAACAATGCGCCCGCGCAGTTCCCGATCGGAACGAATACTGTCACATGGTCGGTGCTCGATCCTGCGGGCACAAACAGTTGCGACCAATTGGTGATCGTGACGGAAGGGTTGCCGCTGATCGTGACGCAGCCGCTTGGCACGAACGTGCTCGTCGGCAGTTCCCTCAGCTTCACGGTATCCGTCGCGAGTTGCTCCGCACCGCTTTACCAGTGGTACCTCGGTGCCACCGCACTCCGGACTCAGACGAACGCCGATCTCGTATTGAGCAATGCGACTTCGTGCGACGCGGGTTCTTACATCGTCGTCATCAGCAACTCAGTCGGATCGGTGACGGGTGAAGTGGCCGTCCTTGTCATCACGAACGCTCCCTCGCTCATCGCTCCCGGCGGTGCGCTGGTGGTCGCGATCCAGGCTGATTGCGGCAATCTGCTCCTCGTGGGCGGCGCGAGTTACGATTGGGAAATCAGCAACGCCGCGGGTAACGCGGGAACGGGTTGGGATTCCATCACCGCATCGAGCGGCATCGACGTTCAGGCAACGGCACTGAATCCGTTCGCGATCAACCTGATTTCGCTCAACGGATCGGTGGCAGGGGCCGCAGCGAACTTCGACAACAACATCACGAGCCGCTGGTCCATCGCGTCGGCGCCGGATGGCGTCACCAACTTCGCTGCGAACAAGTTCGTGGTGAACGACAGTGGCTTCTCCAATGACCTGCAAGGTGGCGTGTTCAGCGTGGAAGTAGGTTCGCTGGCTGTTGTCTTCACGCCGAACCGCGCACCAGTCGCCGCGGCGATCACGAAGAATCGTGGCCCTGGACTCGCGTTGACGTTCAAGATCGCCGACCTCCTCACGAACAGCGTCGATGCCGACGGCGACGTTGTGTCCTTCGACACGCTGCTCACTTCAACGAATGGCGCCACGCTCGCGGCTGACGGCACTTACATCTACTACACGAACGCCAACGATGTGGCCGACGCATTCACCTACACGGTGCGCGACACGCGTGCTTATCGTGCGGGTGACACCACTCGCACCGCCGTCGGTATCGTGAACATCACGGTGAACGCACCGGCAGGCACCAACCTCGTCATCACGACTCCCGTGATGAACGTGAGTGGCAAGCCCACGCTGCGCTTCAGCGGCATTCCCGGTTACGAGTACGAGGTGCAACGCACCATCGATCTGACGACGCCGATCACGTGGACACCGATCCTCACGACGAATGCGCCTGCCGAAGGCTATTTCGAATTGACGGACGAGCTGGCGCCTCCCAGCACCGGCTACTACCGCGCGATCCGTAAGTAATAGTGGCGATCCGAACATCACCTGCGCTGGCATATTCGCCAGCGCAGTTTTGTTTTCAATCCAGCCGCGCACCGACGTCCGCTTGTGCCTCGGACTCAATGGGCCGTGGGCTCGATCACCTGTTCCTCGGCCGCACCCATGGTAAGCACGCGCCGAAGGCATGGCTGGGTTGCGCCATGCTGGTAGTGAATCAAAGACTTTATGAGCCTGACGAAGCCGGAGCGGGTCGACCGCGAGTTTGATACGGTGTACAGGACTCAAAGGCGACGGTTGGATGTTCGGCGCGTCAGATCCATTATCCACTTTGTGGGCAATTTGAAACGGAACGGCGTTGTATAATGAGGATGAATAATGGAGCGAGGTGATGGCATAATGAAGCGTCGTGGCGTGTTCCGCGCGTCAGCATTCGTGGGGTCGTCCGAAGCCTCTTTGGTCGCAAAGAGACCGTAAAAGACTCGGGTGAGTCAGCAAACAGGCTTGACACGGCATAGGTCGCCCAAAAGCGACCTCGATGCCTGCATCCACTGTGAACGAACGGTTCTATCAACCTCTGGAAGGTCTGCACTCCGACAGCCCGCACGCCCGGCCCTGCCCCGAACTGCCCGACGGGGACTTCCTCCGTCTGGGCGTGCAGCGCGTGCTCGAAGCCGCAGAAAGCGGCCGGGGGTTTCTGCAGGAACATGGGCCCGGTTTCGACGCCGCGCCCAGTCACCACAACTACTTTGCCGCATGGCGAAGCCCGCGCCGTTGCGCCCTGCTCCGGGACGTGAGCCGGACCCTGCTCGCGCAGTCCGACACCCGGCTGCTGGACCGCCTGGCCGACGTGCCCGAGTTGAGCCCCTACGAGTGCTTCGCCCAGGATGGCCACTGGCACAAGGCCGCCGCGCACGACGGGCGGCACGAACAAAGCAAGATGGCCGTGGGCCACTTCTACAGCCTGAACCTGCGCACGCACACGCTGAGCCACCTCACGGCCGCCCACGGCCTGCACGAGCACGACATGAGCACGCTCAAAAGGCTCAAAAGGCTCAAGCCCAAGGGCCTGCGCCAGGGCGTGCTCAAAGGCCGGCGCGTCCTGATCGTCTATGACAAGGCGGGCATCGACTTTTTTTACTGGAAACGCTGCCGGCAGGAGTGCGCGGTGTACTTCCTCAGCCGGGTCAAGGAGAACATGGTCTATGACCTGGTGGACCGGGTGGAATGGGACCGGACTGACGCGCGCCATCATGGCGTGACCGAGGATCGCCACGTGATGACGCGCGAGGGGCATCTGTTGCGGATTGTTTGTTATACCGATCCGCTCACGGGCCAGAGCTATGAATTCCTGACCAACGCCCTGGACCTGCCGCCGGGCGTGGTGGTGGAACTCTACCGGCGGCGCTGGGTGGCGGAGAAAGTGTTTGACCAGATCAAGAACAAGCTGGGCGAAAAGAAGGCGTGGGCCACGAGCCTGGAGACGCGGCATGGCCTCACCAACTAGGCCGAAGATGCGCGCCGCCGGCAGCGGAGGAAAGCGGCCCAAGAGTCCTGTGCAAAGGCGGGCACACCGCTTTCGAGCCTGGTTTCAAGTGCGCAACGGGCCACCCAGCGCAGCGTGAAATTCATCCGCTGGCTGCGCCAATCCCTGCGCGACCACGCCACGGAAACCACCGCCACGCTCCGCCTCAAACAGCTCTATGCCACGTCATGAACACGTTGGTGCAACACTGTTGCTCACGGCATGAATTGGGAAGAATACTGGGACGCAGAGTTGAAGCGACAATGTGAAATGTGAGGGCCACCATACTAAATTTAATCGTCCTCATCTGAGGGCGGCGCGATATTGTTCTTCGGTCAGACCTACGGTTCGTCCACTGGCGACATCCTCAATGCGACGGATGCCCTCGATCAACGCTTCGCTGAGTGGTTCCGGCGCCACAACGCTTTCCACGAGACGACGAGCGAGTACAAGGCGTTCGTCCGGCGGCAGTTCAAAAACAGCTTTGGTGAGTTAGGCGGATGCCATGACCGCAGCCTACACGACGCGTTCACTTGAGCAAGTCGGCTTCAGACACCATAGCGTAGGAGTCGCTTAAGGAGACTCACTGAGAGCGATCACGCTAATCGATGGCGATCGGAACGGGATAATTGATGGAGAAGGCGGAGGGCGCGAGGCAAGCGGAAATGCATGGGAAAAAGGGATCGGGGCGCACGTAGTTTCGGAACCGCGAGACGACGGACTGGAGCAGCGGTTGCATCCGATTCAGGCATTGAATCCGGGATGCGCCGGAACAGCGAGACAATCTTTATTGGAAAACTGCGGAGTCTGCCCAGCAACCATGGACTGAGCGCAGTGCGAAGGCGGGAGATTGCCAAGCGGAGCGGATGGCGGGGTTTTGGCGGATGATGATTCCGCCAGGGCAAGCTGCGCTCGGCTGCGGCGGATAATTCGCGCAGGAAACCGAAAATCGTGTTCCCGGATGCGGAGGATGTGCCAGCCGAGGCGGCGGCGCTTGCGGGCGACGACCCGATCGCGGGTCTTGTTGGCGGTGAGTTTCTTCAGCCAGAAGGCCGCGTTGTTGTCCGGGATGACGGTTACTGGTGGAGGGAATGTTTACTCCGGGGGCGGAGTGTACCAAAGATTGGGCCACCTGAGGCTCCAGCGTTGCGTGTTCTTCAACAACTCCGCTCCGCAAGGCAGCGCAGTCTTCAACTCAAGCGGCACACTCGACCTATTTGAATGTGCGATTTACAATAATGCTGGCGGCGACACCGTTTGGACGGACGACGGCACGGTGGGAGTTGTGAGCAGTGCTGTTTTCAACAATAGCGGACACGCATTCTGGAATGCCTCGTTCACGACGATGAAGATCACGAACAGCACGATTTGTGGTAACAGTGCGCTCGGTATCTACAACCGCACAAGTTTCCCTTCCACTATGATTGACAGTTGTACGATTACCGCGAATGGGATCGCCGGCTTGTTTGACATTCGAAGTAGCATTCTCGCTTGGCACCCCACGGCATCGCCCTGGGGCGACGCGTCAAAATCATTTCAAGCCAGGATTCGGCGGCAATTTCTTTTGCGCGGCCTTGAGCAGTTTCTTTTCCCGGCTTTCGACCTTCTTGATGTTTTCGGCCACCGGAAGGTTCTCCGGCATCGTGCCACCCAATTCATGGATGTTGCGGCGCACCGTCCGGCCCACGGACTAGTGAATGCGGTTGGCTTGCTCCTTGTTCCGCACATTTTCCCGGCGCAATTTTTCCTTCGTCTGCGTGGCGCGAAACAAATTGTCCGCCAGCTCCGTGCTGCCCATGCGGTCGAGCAGATGCTCCTTCGGTTGCAGGCGTTTCCGCGCCTGCACGTCGCGCACGCACAAGCCGCCGTAAAGCCCGCGAAACCCGTGATCCATGAAAATGGCATAATCCAACGGCTGGATGACGCCCGCCTGCCTGGCCGCGCCCGCCAGATTTTTGTTGTGCTTCTTCATCTCGGCGCGCAGGAGCAGGCGTGTTTTGTCCTCCTTTAATGCCCCCTTGTCGGCCAGTTCCTGACGACGCGTTTGGACGGCGAAATAACTCTGCCCCAGCGCCACGAGCGGTTTGCCCGGATCGGCGTTTTGAATGACCAGGTAACAGGCGTAGCGCCACGCTGGCGCCAGCCGGCGATGCCGCCCGTCGAGGAAACCGGACGCAGCCTCGGATCGGGACCGCCGAACAGAACCATTGTCGAGGCAACCACAAATCGACATTCGTGGGCTCCACCTTTCAAAATCACGGCCCATCATTGGGACGACGACGAATGCGGGCGAATCCTCGACCTTTTGTCCGAAGCGAAAACATGATCGCCCGGCGAACTTTCACTTGCGACAACCAAGCTCTTCCATATTGTTTCGGCTTCGTCAGGCGGCGGGGTAGCCAAGTGGTAAGGCACGGCTCTGCAAAAGCTGCATTCGTCGGTTCGATTCCGACCCTCGCCTCCAACTCCAAGTTGCATTTTGGCAACGGGTTGCAGATTCCAGAGGAGGCAAGTGCCAGTGAAAGTGCCAGTGAAATCATTACCGGGATAGGACTCAACAACTACTCCGGTATTACTCGGCAATCACTCGCGATGACGGGATTCGCAGCCCGTTTGGTGTAGCTGATACACCCAAAGCCGCGTTCAGTTTCATAGCTTCGGACAGAAAGTCTGAAATTATGAAACGTCGTTTCATCCTCTACCGTCGCAAACTCGGTGGCACATTCTACGTCGAAGACACCGAAACCCGAAAGCAGGAAAGTCTTGGCACGAAGGATCGCGCCGAAGCCACGTCTCTCCTCAACGCCCGCAATGAATCCGTTCGCCAGCCGCAACTGAATCTCCAAATCGCCAAAGCATATTTGGCGGGAACGGATTCAGGCGTCTCGACGCGGACATGGCAACAAGCTCTTGATTCCATTGTCGAAACCAAAAGTGGTTCAACCCAGGATCGCTGGCGACGGGCGGCGAAAGAAACCGCGTTGGACGGCATCCGCAATCGTGTGATTCTGGAAACGCAGGCCGAGCATTTGTTCGCGTGCCTCAAGGCAGGCACGGTAAGCACAAATGTCCATTTACGGAAACTTCACAACTTCTGCCTTTCGATGAACTGGCTGCCGTGGCCGCTCATTCCCAAGCGCCTCTGGCCGGAAGTCAAATTTCAACCCAAACGTGCCATCACGGTGGCAGAGCATCAACTCATCCTTGAGCGGGAGAAAAACCCGGAGCGCCGCAGCTTCTACGAACTGTGCTGGCATCTCGGCGGTTCGCAAACCGACATCGCCAATCTCAAGGCGGAAGACATTGACTGG
>JBBRBM010000078.1:0-24669 GCA_038205745.1 Verrucomicrobiota bacterium
TGCTCTCACTCGCGTCGTCAGTGATCTCACCAGCGGCGATGTTCAACGTCACCGCACCGATCACGAACTTGTTCTGGAGATAGATGCGATACGTGCGCTCGATGACTTTGTTAATGCTGGTGAGTTCGTCGAGACGGGTGATTTCAGTGAGCAACGATGCGCTGAGAATGTTCTGCGACACGCTGTTCGTGCTCGCACCGATGCCCGTGAACGTCACATCCGGCGCCCCGCCCGTCAGGCTGTTGCCGCCGCTCGGGCGTACCCGCACGTCGACGTAAGTGAGGTTGAGATTTGTTTGCGCGACGTCGAGCGTGCCTTGCGCCGCGCCCGTTGGATCGTAGATCGACCATGAGTTCGCAAGGAACGTGACGGCCACCAGCAACTCACCACTGTTCGTGCCTGTCGTCGGCGGAATGCTCGTCAGGAAGAAGCGCCACGTGTTGCCAGAAACCAGTTCCGGCGCGCGTGCGTCATCGAACGCCACGTTCCAATTCGCCGAACCGCTCGTGGTGAACCAGAACTCGCGCGACAAATCCATGATCGAGTTTGGATCGATCTTGAACCCATTGCCCGGATCGGGCAGTGGCACATCGATGAAGCCCGGAACACTCCCCGTCACATTCAGCGTCAACGTGATGCCTCCTGCCGCCGCTGCAGACGTCGTGTTCACAAACGACCACGAACCATTGATCGGCGTTGCCGTCACCGCGCCCGACGCTGCGAAGTCACCGACGATCCAGTAACGATACGTCACGCCCGAGGAATCACTGCCAAGTTTGAACGGCGCCTGTGCGCCATCGAGTTGCGCGTTGCCAAGCCCCGCCCCGCCGAGCACGAACTCCGCGTCAAAATCCTCAATCGACGAAAGATCGAGTGTGCGTCCGCCGTTGCTGAACGTGACATCGATGAAGTGCCGTCCGTTGATCACGTTCATGTCGATCAACCCGCCTGCACCCGGATTGAGCAGCACCGCAGTTGCGCCCTCGACGGTGAACTGCGCCGTGCCCAACGCGTTGCCAGCGCCCGTGACGGTGTTGCCGTTCGTGGTGACATCGGCGTTCTTGATGCCGTTCTCCGCGAACGTGACGGTGTAGCTGCCGCGCGCAATCGGTCCCGCGCTCGTGATGAAGTAGCGGAAGCGGTTCGTGCCGGAGACAAGGATGCCGCGTGTCATCAAATCGCTGTCACTCTCGGTCGCACTGAGTTGGGAAACGATCACGCGATCGGCGTTGCTCGCGTCCTTCGCCACGTTTCCGTCCTTGTCCACGAGCACGATCTTGCGCACGCCGCTGAACGTTCGCAGTTCCAAGGAAAGCGTTCGGCTGCCGCCCGTGGCAGGATCAACTTCTGTCACCACCGGCACCGGGACGTCGTTCACCGTGAGGGTGCTCGGGCCGCTGATGGTGAACTCCGGATCAGTGTCGAGAATCTCGCTGTAATCGAGATTCGCTCCGTTCGGCGCAGTGAACGTGACATCGATGTAGTTCTTGTTTTGGAAGTAACGCGTCGTCGCGGAGTTGATCGCGTTCACATCCACACTGCCGATGGCCGGATCGTTCAGCGTGGCGAATGGGCTCAGCGAAGTAGCCGTCGGCGAGAGCGTCGCGCCTTCCACATCGAACGCGACGTCCTGGCCGTCGTTGTTGCGGAAGCCCATCTTCAGCTTGCCGTAAATCGTCAGCAACCGCACCTGATCTGGAATGTCAGCAAGGAACAACACTGTCGCGCTGCCGGTCGCGATCTTCGACAAGTCGGCGTAAAGCTTCGCGCTGAGACTGATGTTGTCTCCGGCGAAATTGAGCTTGCCGCTGATGAGGAATTTCCCGTCCGTGCTGATCTTGATGGTGATCTGGCCGTTAAACGCCTGCTGCGACGTGTAGATGGAGAACAACTTCGCGCTGCCCGTGATCGTCATCGGCGATGTGAACGCCGCGAGGAACCCGCCGAGGTTCGGATTCGCCTTCACCGCTTTGTATTGCGTGACGACCTGGCCCTTCACGTCAGTGAGCCACGTGTCCGCCGCCACGGTGACCTGCACATCGAACGCCGAGTTGCGCAGGTCCGTGGGATTCTCCACCGACGGCAGCGACTTGAAGAACTCCACTCCCGCCGCGAAGTCGTTGATCGAAAGCCCCGTGTTCGGCTCCAGCAGAATTCCGCCCGGCACCGACGCGTTGATGAACACGCCGAGTGGACCGAGCTCTGACAGTGCGAGCCGGATGGTCAGTCCACCAATTCCTGAAAAGCTGAACCCGCCCTGAATGCCGATGAAGAACACGCGATCGGCGACCGGCGTCGTCGTGTCGAGATCACCGATGAGATTCGCGTTCTGGTCGAGCTTCAGGATGCCACCGATCAATCCCGCGGTCAGTTGGCCGCCGAACATGTTGCCACTGATCGTGACGCCCAGCGATGCGATATCGATGATCGGGAATTCGCCTGCGAGCAGCAGCGACGGCTTGATCTTCACTCCCTCGATCGAGCCGGAGAACGTAAGCCCGCCGAGCCCGCGCAATCCCGTCACGCTCGCGGACAGTTTGATGACGAAATCCTCGGGATGATTCGTGAGGTCGTCCCATTGCACGCCGAGCGCGTTGATCTGGATGGGAAGCCACGACGGCCACTTGAAGCTGTCGCCCGTCGATGAACCAACACTGAGGAACACGCCGAAGCCAGCCTTCGTCTTGAACGTGCCATCGCCGAGGAACGAGAAATTGCGCATCTCGCCACCGAGCGAGAGTGAGCCGACGCTGAGTTGCGCACCGATGGATTGGAACGCAACGAGATCCTGGTCCGCGGCAGCAGCAGTGTTCAGGAAGAAGTCGCGCGCCGTGATTGTCAGGAAGGTGCTGAACTGAATCTTCAGCGTGTCCGCCTTGAATTGCAGGCCCTTCACCGAACCGTCGGTGTTGAAGTCGAGTTGCACGCGCACCGCTTCGGTGTTCTGTATGCCGTTCGTCGTGTCGTCCGCCGTGTTGCGATCGCTCAACGTCATGCTGAACGGTTTGCCGGGGAAGAACCGCGCGCCGCCCGAGGCAACGTAGATCGAACCGCTGAATGTGAACGCCGCGCCGTAGGTCACCGACAAGTTCTGCACACCGATGCGCAGATCGTCGAATTCGAGCACGCTACCGAACTTGATGCTCGTGCCATTGGATGATCCGGCGGGTTTACCCACGCCCGTCGCAGCGGGCATTCCCGGGGTGGCGGCGACGCCATAAGCGATTTCCGCGACGCCAAGGGCGAAGCCATTTTTGCGCACCGTGAGGCCGGGGATCGCCGGTTGCGAACCCGCGCCATCCGGATCGTAAGTGCCGATCGAGCCCTGCAACTCGAATTTCGGGAAGGTGATCTTCGCGCTGTCGATCGTGAGAATCTTCTGATCGGGCGTGGTGTCCGCCGGATCGTAAGTGACGCGAATTCCCTCAGCGTTGACGGTGAACACGTCGGGCATGCTGATGGTCAGCGACGCGACGGAGATGCTGAACTTGCCGGGGAAGTTGACGTTGAATGTTCCTCCCAACAATCCGAACGCATCGACGCCAATATCGAACGTGCCGAACACGCCGACGAGATCCGTGGTGAGGCCGCTGCCGCCCTGGCTGCTGCCAAACGCAAGCGAAGCGTGATCGACACCGATGCCGATCGTGAGGACGAGGAGTCCATCCTTGAACCCGATGTCTTCGATGGTGATGCGCGGCCCTTGCAGTTTCAACGGCCCGAGACTGATCGGTCCGCCCGCAGTCGCGCCCGTTTGCGCAGTGGAATCGATCGTGAAGCGATCGGTCTTCTGGACATTGGCTGTGCCCGCGAGAGTCTTGAAGCCCCAGTTCGCCTGACCGCCGGGCAGCGATGGATTGATGAAGACGACTTGAACTTCGCCGGGCTTGAAGACGCCCGTGGTGTTCGTCGTGTTGGAATCTTTCAGGTAATAGCGCCACGTCGTTCCTGAGATGAACAGCGGTGTGCCCGCCAATTGCGGGAAGCCGCTCGCGTCCATCAGCAGGTCGGCGATCCCGGTGCCGGTGAGTTTGAACTCATGTCCATCGATGCTCGCGGGATCAATCGCGCTTTCGCCGCGCGCATCAAAAGCGACGTCGATGTATTGGCGGATGTTCAGGCCTTGCGCCGCCACCGCACCGCCGCTCGATGGATTCGTAACCGTTGCGGTCGGCCCCGGCGCGACAAGTTTTCCGCCGACCGTCGTCGCGAGAACAAAGCCCTGGGTCTGCGTGAAGTTCGCGAGGCCGGCGTTGTTCGTGAAGGATTGCGCGAGGAACTCGACGCTCACGTCGCCATCCGACGGGAAGCTGCCCGTGAACGTGTAACGATAGGTGGTGCCGGAGACGAGCGTCGGCTTGCCATTCACGATTACACCCTGCACCTGCGCGCCGCCTTGCATGAACTGAAACTCCTGCGTGTCGTCGATGATCGTGCTCTCGTTCATGCCACCCGTTGCCGACGGGTTGAACGTCACATCGACGTAGTGCTGCGCATTGAGCGTCGCCCGATCGATAAGTTGACCGCTGTACGGCTTGGCGAGATCAGCCGTCGGGAATTGAATCGGAGCACCCGCCGTCGGCGAATCAGCGCCCACGCCAAACAGCGAGAAGTTGTTAAGCGTGAAAGTTTGAAGCTTGAAACCTTCGGTGCCGCCAATGGAGAACGCCGCCGAGCCACCCAGTGAGAAAACCTCCGTGCCGCTGACCGTGATCTTCAGCAACGCGTTGGCGATCACCACTTGCACCGAGCCATTCGGCTTGCGGCTGAACGAAACACCGCCGGTGAGTTCGATCACGTTCAGCACTTTCAACGTGAGGTCCGCGCTGAAGCTGGTCACGGCCGTTTCCGTGAATTTGAAATTCACGCTCTTCGGCGGATTCGTCGCCGGAATGTTCAGCACGATGTCGCCGCCGTTGCTCGTCACCTGCTGGTTGGAATTATTGATGCGGATGTGAGCGTTCGCCGCCGTGATTTGCAGACCGTCGAGTCCAACGAACTGCAGCGTGCCGATCGCATCGAGCGCGTAAGTCCCATTGGCGAACTTGATCAACCCAAGCGTTGCGCCACTGAGCAGCACGCCGATCGCATTCGGGTTGCGCTTGCCGTCGGCGTTCTTCAACGGCCCGCTGCCCATGAAGATTTCCAATCCTTCGCCGGCGAATGTTTGAACCGAGCCCAGTCCCGGAATCGTGCCGGTCGTGAAACTCACGTTGCCCTCGATCGTGACGAAGTCCGCGATGTTCAAGGAGAGCTCGGTGGCGAAGAACCCGAAGACGTTTGTCTCCGCTGTGCTGAATCGAACCACGATGCTGGCGCCGTTGACGGTGATCGTTTCGTCCACCGCCGCATTCGTCTTGTTGATGCGCAGGCCCATTCCGCCGCCAAGCGAGACGCCGCCGGCGCTTAGATCGACTTCGCCCGTCACGATTCCCGCAAAGCCGCCCGGCTTGATGATCAACGCCCCGCTCGCGCTCTTGATCGCATTGCCCAGTCCGCTGAAGGAAACATTCAGCGCCGCGATGCGCGTGACCTTGGTGTTGTTCACGCGCGTGGCCTGGTCGAAGTAGAAATCGCCGTGCAACGTGTTGCCCGCGATCGTGAGATTGATGTTCGTCACGCTGATGCGCAGATATGGGCCCGCCGGCACATCGAGCGTCACTGCCGTTCCATCAACAGTCATCGTCTGCTTGATCGCGATGGCCGCGGTGTTGATGGCGAACCCGAACGTCGCACCGCCGCCGAAGGCCGCGCTGTTCGGCAGCGTGAGCGTCGCCGAAATCGTAAACGTGCCGGCCAGGCCCTGTGGCGTGATGACGAGGAAACCATTGCCGTTCGTCAGGTTCACGATCGTGGTGCCATCGGTTTCCAATTTGAAATTCAGTCCCGTGACGCCGATGCGGACGATGCGTTGACCGGCGCTATTCTTGATCTGCTCAAAGGCGAACGCGCCGCTGAGTTCGACCCCTTGCACCTTCATCTTGCCGCTGCCGTCGAGTCGCAGGTAAGGACCGATCGGCAGATCGATGTGCTGCGGCACGCCGGCCACGATGATGTCATCGACGACGTGCTTCGTCGTGTTGTTGATCGCGACACCGAGCGTGCCGATGAATTCCACCCCCGGGATGTTCACGGTCACCGTGCCGACGAGCTGTGCCGCGAGCCCGTCCGGCGTCAGAAGCATCGAGCCATTCACGCCGGTCACCGTCACGTATTGCGTCGTGCCGTCGCCGAGCGAGAACGACACGGCGCTCACTCCGATGCGGATGATGTTCTTGCCCGTCTGTGTGGTGAATTTCTCGAACGCAAAATTTCCCGTGAGCGACTGACCGAGCAGCGACAGCGTCACGCCCGTCGCCTCGACGCGGAGGAACTTCCCGGCATCGACCTTCACGTTCAGCGTCTCGCCGCCGACCTCGATGTTTTGGTTTACCGCCGGTCCGCCGTTGTTGATCGAAATCTTGAACGTGCCGCTGAAGGTGACGCCCGGGATGTTGATCGCCACCGTCGCGCCGAACGTGCCGACGAGGAAGCCGCCCTTCATGATCAACACGCCGCTGCCGTTCGTGACGACGACGTAATCGGTGCCACCGTTGCCGAGGCGGAGCGAGACGTTGTTCAGCGCGAGACGCATCGTGAAGCCGCCGCCGATCAACGCCTGCCGCTCGAACGCGACGTCTGCTGTCAACGACTGGCCCGCGACAGTGATCTGAACGTTCGTGCCTTCGACGCGCAGGAACGGTCCCTTCACGATGTTCAACTGCAACGTCTGGCCGCCGACCGTGAAGAGTTCCGAGACGACCTTGTTCGTGTTGTTGATCAACAGCGTGAAGGTGCCGCTCACCGAAACGTCGCTGCCGACATTCACGCTGATCGTTCCCGTCACTCCCGCCGCGAGTCCCGCGTTGTTGATCACGAGCAGGCCGGAGCCATTCGTAATCGAGACGTAGTTTGTCGCACCTTCGCCGAGATTGAGTTCAAGCTCCGACACGCCAACGCGAATGATCTTCTGTCCGCCCGCTTTGGTGACCTGCTCGAACGCAAAGTTCGCCGAAAGCGATTGGCCGAAAACCGTGAGCGTCAGGCGATCAGAATTCGCCGTCCCGGTTTCGACGCGCAGATAAGGGCCGCCCGGCAACATGAGTTTCACCACGTCGCCCGTGCCGCTGGTGAAATCTTCGTCGATCGCCTTGGTCAACGTGTTGATGCGCACGTGAACACTGCCGGTGAGCGTCACGTCGGAAATGTTCGTGAGCGTGATCGTCGCCCCGAAATCCGCCGCCACGCCGCCCTGCGTGATGAGGATCAATCCATTGCCATGCGTGAGCGTGAGGTAAGGCTTGCCGACGTCGCCGATGCTGAGCGTCACTTCCGTCAGCGAAATCTTCACGAACTTCTGGCCGCCCGGCTTCGTGATCTGCTCGAAGCTCATGCTGCCGCTGATGGTTTGGCCGGCGACCGTAAGGTTCGCGTTGCCGATCGTGAGCCGCACGTAAGGCCCGACCTGCGTGATGCTCAGTCCGAGGTCCGGCTCGTTGACCGTCTGGTTCGTGTTGTTGATCACGATGCCGAACGTTCCCGTCACCGTGATGCCCGGCAGGTTCAGCGCAACGTCCGCGCTGAATTGTCCCGCGAGTCCGCCCGTCGGTGCTGTGCCGCTGAAAAGAACAAAGCTGCCGTTCGCATTCGTTACGCTCACGAAGTCCGTCGTGCCGTCGCCGAGCTTCAGCGAAGCATTCGCAACGGTCAGGCGAATGACAGTTCCCGGCGTTGGATTGGTGCGGGTAAACTTCTCGAATGCGAAATCGCCCGTCAACACCTGACCAGCGACGCGCAGCTCAACTCCCTTGCCCTCGACGCGCACGTACGGCCCCTTCAGCAACGTGAGCGTCACCGTCTCACCACCGACGCTCAACGATTCGTTGATCGCTTTCGTCGTGTTGTTGATCGCGACACCGAATGTGCCGGTGAAGATCACGCCCGGCACATTCAACGTGACCGTGCCACTGAATGATCCCGCCAGACCGTCGTTGCTCAACACGAACAGGCCCGTTCCATTCGTCACGCTGGCAAAAGTCGTCACGCCATCGCCAATACTGAGCGTGGCTTTGCTCACGCCGATGCGCACGCGGCGTTGACCGGCCAGGTTCGTCGTCTGCTCGAAGACGAAATCGCCACCGATTTGTTGTCCCGCGACCGTCAGCGAAACGCCGATGCCCGCGAAACTCAGATAAGGTCCGCCCGGCAGCGTGAGCGTGAAGCTGGTGCCATCGCTCGCCGTGAAATTTTGATTCACCGGGAGCGCGCTTGTGTTGATGCGCAGTTGGAACGTGCCGGTGAAGGTGATTGGGTTCGTTGTTCCGATCGTCAGCGGCGATCCGGCGGTGAAGCTGAACGTAATCTGCGCTACCAATCCAGCGTTCGTGATCAGGAACGCGCCATTGGTAATATCCACCGTGAGCAGCGGCGGCCCTGTCTCCTCGCCAAACTTCAGCGTCGCCGTCGGGACGAACACTTTCACGATGCGCTCGCCCGTCGGCTTCGTGAGTTGCTCGAAGTTCACGGTGCCGGAAATGGTCTGGCCCGCGACCGTGATCTTGATGTTCGTTCCTTCGATGCGGATGTACTTGCTCGACGCTGAACTGTTCAACGCGAGGCTAAACGAACCGCCCGTGTCAAAACCCACCGTGAGACCCGGCACCGTGATGTTGATCACCGCCGTCAGCGTGGCGCTCAACGTCGCGCCGCTGATCGTGATCTCGCCCGCGCCTTTCGTGACCGTGACGAAGTTGTTCGTGCCATCGCCCAACGCGAGGCTGAGATTCGCGACCGTCACCTTCGTATCCGCGCCGTTTTTCTCGAACGCGAAGTCACCGGAGATCACCTGTCCCGCGATGGTGAGCTTCGCGTTCGTGGCAGCAATGCGCACATAGCCGCCCGGCCCGCCCGCCGGGAGATTCAAGCTCACGTTGATGGGCCCGGCGGAGAACGCTTCGGCAACCGCCGTCGCACCCGTGTTGATTTCGAGCGAGAAGGTTCCGGTGAAATCCATGATGTCCTTCGCCACCGAGAACGCGAGCGTCCCGCTCACTCGTCCGGCGAACGCGGTGCCCGTCACGATGAAGAAACCTTCGCCATCAATGATCGAAACCGCCGGCAGCGTGATGTTCACGTTCGTCGCTGCGACACGCACTTTCTTTGGCGGCGTGCTACCGGGCAGACCGCCGCCCTGCGAAACCGTGAATTGTTCAAACGCAAAATTGCCGACGATCGTTTGCGATCCGATCGTGAGCGTGATGGTGTTGCCGACCACTTGAACGTAAGGCCCGGCCGGAACATCGACCGTCACACCACCAACGATTTCATTCACCGCCGCCGTCGTGGTGTTGAGTTTCAAACTGAACCCAGCAGAAAGCGTGACGTTCGGCACGGTGAACACGAGGCCGTTGGTCGGGATGGTCAATTGGCCCGCGAGTCCCGCGCTGCTCATCAGGAACGCGCCGCTCGCATTCGAAACCGACACCGGCTTCGGACTTCCATCGCCGAGCGAGAAGCTCACGTTGTCCGCCGCAAACTTGATCCGTCGTTGCGTCGCCGTTCCAACCTGATCAAACGAGAAGTCACCGAGCAACTCGACGCCCGACGTCTTCAACGTGATGCGGCCGCCAAAGTATTTGCGGTTCGCCACCAGCGTATGACCGCCGGGGCTTTGCGAATTCGCCGTGTCCTGATTGATCTCGACCGTCACGTTGCCGACAAATTCGAGTCCTCTCACGCCCAGCACCTGGAGCGTGCCGCTCGCATACACCGCGTACTTGCCGCCGCCGAGGCCGATCACGTTGATCGTCGCACCTGAGAGCAGCAATCCGCGCGCGGCAGGATTGATCGAGCGCGTCGGATTCGGCAAAGCACCCTCCATGATCACTGCCGGGCCCTGGCCGATGAACACGTCGAGGCCGGTGCCGCTGAAGTTCGATCCGTCCGTCTTCACTTCCTTGCCGGTGATGGTGACGAAGTCGGCCACGTTCAATGAGAAGTTCGAAACGATAAACTCGAATTTCGCGCTGCCGTCCGGGAACAAGATTTGAATATCCGTCCCGTTGAGCGTGATCGTCTCGTTCACGGGCTGAGTCGTGTTGTTCACACGCAAACCGAGATCAGCAGAAACACTCGCGCCGCCTGCGCTGCCTTCGAGCGTTCCGTTCACGAAGCCCGCCACGCCGTTGCCCTTGATTACGAACGCGCCGATGCCGTTCTTCAAAGTCTGTCCGGCGATCGTGACGCTAACGTTGGTCATCGCCACGCGACGCACCGTGACACCACTGCGAACCTGTTGGTCGAAAAGGAAATTTCCAGTAACGGCCTGCCCGCTGATCGTGACGCCCGCTTCGATTGCAGCCACGCCGATGAACGGACCCGCAGGAAGATCAATCACGTCGGTGCCGATCGTTTCATTCACCGCGACAGGCCGCGTGTTCACCTGCAGATGCGTTTCGCCGGTGTTCACCTTCAGGCCGGTGAAGTCGATGTTTGCTGAAACGATGAAATCAGCCGCGATGCCGAGGCTGTCCACGTAGAGCGAACCGCTTCCGGTCGCGCTCACGAAATCCGTCCCGCCGCTGCTGATCTTCAACGAGAAACTGTCCACGTGAACGCGCACGATCTTCGCGCCGCCAGTGGCTGTCGCTTGCTCAAATGTAAAGACGCCTTTGATCTCCTGGTCGCCGATCGTCATCGTAAGCGGATTGGCCACCGTGCCGCCCTCCACGCGCACAAATTTTCCGGTGCTGGGAATGTCGATCGAACCGCCGTCGAAGTTTTCACTCACCAGCGCGTCGATGGTTTTGAACACGACGTTGAACGTCCCGCCGATCGTCACGCTCGGGACATTCACCGTGACCGTGCCGCCAAACTTGCCGGCGATTCCCGCGCCCGTGATGAGGAAGAAACCGCTGCCATTCGCCACGCGCACGAGATCGTTCGTCCCGTCACCGAGCGAAAGCGCCAGGTTGGTGGCGGTGACGCGCGTGATGGTCTTGATCTGCGGGACGGTGGTCTTGATTTGCTCGAAAACGAAGTTGCCGCTTAAGGATTGTTTCGTGCCGCTGATGTCGAGCGTGAGCGTCAGTCCGGTTCCATCCACGCGAACGTAATTGCCCGCAGGAAGCGTGATCGTCGTCGTTGTTCCGTTGACGTTGAATGTCTCCGTTACTGTGTTATTGGGCACCGAGTCCGGCGCGGTGATCGTGTTGATCTTCAGGCCCAGCGTCCCGCCCAGCGTCCCGCCCGGAAGATTCAATGCGACAGTGCCGCTCACGGACCCGAGGAATCCCGTGGTGTTGCGCAGAACGAAATTGCCGCTGCCATTCGTGATGGTGAGCAACGCGTTCGCGCCATCGCCCAGCGTTAGAGAAATATTCGCCGCCGAGACCCGCACGCGTTTCGCGCCCGCGACATCGAACTGCTCGAAGGCGAAATCGCCCATGAGTTTCTGTTCGCCAATGGTGAGCGCGACGCCCGTTCCGCTCACGCGCACGAACGGGCCCGCTTCCAGCGCCAGAGTCTTCGTGCCCGCTCCGACCGCGATCGTTTCGTTCACCGGCGAGGTCCTGTTGTTGACCTGCACCTTGAACGTGCCGCTCAAGCTGAAGCTCGTGACGCCAAGCAAAATGTTGCCGCTGAATTCTCCCGCCGCGCCCGCCGGTGTCAGCACGAGCACACCTTCGCCATCAGTCACATTCACGAAAGGGTTCGCTTCCGTTCCGCCAAGTTTCACGAGCCCGTTTTCAACCGCGATGCGGACGATCTTCGTTCCGCCAGTGCGTGTGATCTGCTCAAAAGTAAACGTGCCGCCAATGCTCTGTCCCGCAACCGTCAGACTCGCCGCGACCGCTTCGACACGAACGTAAGGCCCGGCTGGCAAGTCTCCGTCATTCGCATTCACGAGTGCGTCGTCCACAACGGCATTCGTCGTGTTCAAGCGCAGGCGCAGCGTCGGCGCTGTCACCGAGACGCCGGTGAGATTGATCGTGAGGCCGAGAGTCAATCGTCCGGCGACGCCCGCAGAGGTGATAAGGAAATCACCATTGCCATTCGTGACGCTCACGATCGGCGCGCCAGTTGTTCCACCAAGCGACAGCGTCACATTGGTGGCGTGCAATCGCGTGATCGTCGCGGCACCGACTGTCTTCTGCTCGAACTCGAAATTGCCGCTGAGCTTTTGGTCGAGAACCGTGAGACTCACGCCGGTGCCCGTGACCTTCACGTAATTTCCGCCAGCGACGTTCAGCGTCACGGGCGTCGCATTCACGAGGAACGTCTCATTAATGCCGCTCGTCGTGCGGTTGATGGCGAGGCTGAACGTGCCGCCGAAAGTCACACCCGGAACATTCACCGAGATAAATGCCGCGAGCGTTCCCGCGATGCCGTCGTTGGTGATGAGGAAGAATCCTTCTGCGTCTGTCACTTGAACAACCGCGCTCGCGCCACCGAGGTTCAGCTTCACATTCGCCGCGCCGATGCGAACGATCTTTGCGTTGCTCGTGTTGGTGAATTGTTCGAATGCGAAGTCTCCGCTGAGCGTTTGACCAGCGACTTGCAGGCTCGCATTCGTCGCGTCAATTCGCAGATACGGACCCGATGGGAGGCTGATTCCGACGACGGTATCGCCGACTTGAATCTGCTCCTCGATCGCTGCATCGGTCTGGTTCAGCGACAGCGCAAAATCGCCGGTGAACACCACGCTGCCGCCCGGAACGACGACCGAAATGTTCCCGCTGAACACACCGGCAAGACCCGCGACCGTCGCGACGAGCGAAGCCTGACCGTTGCGCAAGCTCACCACGTTCGTGGCGCCCGCTTTGATGTCGAAGCTGACATGCGCTGCGGCGAACCGAACGATGTGATTTCCATTCGCAGGATTCGTGGACTGCTCGAAGAAGAAGTCGCCGTGCAGCGTTTGGCTCATCATGGTGAGATCCGTGTCAAGCGCCTGAACGCGCAGGTAAGGCCCGGCAGGCAAGTCGATCGTCAGGGTGTCGCTGCCAACACTCACGGTCGTGTTCACCGCGGCGTTCGTTGTGTTCAACGCGAGACTCAGATTCGTGCCAAAGCTGACGCCGGTGAACGCGAGTGTGACTGAGGCGTCGAGTTCACCCGCAAGTCCAGCGCCGGTGAGCAGGAACGCGCCGTGACCGTTCGTGATCGACACGATGTCATTCGCAGCATCGCCGAAGGTCAGCGAAACATTCGTCGCTCCGACGCGGAGCGTGCCTGCCGTTGCGCCGCTCGTGACGCGGTCGAAGGAGAAATTGCCGGTGAGCGATTGGCCGAGCACCGCGAGTTCAGCGGCGAGCGCCTCGAACTTCGTCACGCGATCCGCAGTGTCGAACTTCACCACGATCGGCGCGCTCGCACTGTTCGGAATTTCCAACGACTCATCGACGATGGCGCCGGAGGTGTTCACGCGCACCACCGCTGTTCCCGTAAGCGTCAGTCCATTAACGCCGATGATGCTGATCGTTCCCTCCGCCACCATCGCGAAGCCGCCGTTCGCAAAACGAATCAGGCCGATGCGCCCGTTGCTCAACATCACGCCGCTCGCGAGCGGATTCAGTTCGCCATTCGCGAGACGCGCCGGGCCCTGTCCGAGGAATACGGTGAGATTGTCGCCTGCGAAGATGTCGCGTCCGCCCACGTTGGTGAAACTCACGCTGCCTTCGATCGTGACGAAATCGCCGACGTTGAAAGAAAGGCTTTCGGCGAAGAATGAGAAGAGATCGCCTTCGCTCGCGCTGAACTTGATGAGGATATTGCGTCCACCGAACGAAATCGTTTCGTCCACGGCGGCACCGGTCTTGTTGATGCGCAAACCGAGCCGCCCGCCAACGCTCACCGCGCCCGCAGCCACATTGACTTCGCCCGAGATCAGACCCGCGACACCGGTGTTGGCGACAATGAAACCGCCTTCGCCGTTTTTGAGGGATTGTCCGCCGAAGGTGACGGAGATGTTGGCCATCGCAAGGCGCGTGACGAGGGAATTGTCTGGACGCTTGCCCTGCTCGAAGAAGAAGTCACCGCTCAACTTCGGACTGTCCGCAGCCGCGCCGACGGTGAGCAAACCGTTCAGCACCGCCACGCGAACGAATGGTCCAGCCGGGAGGTTCAGGCTCACGCTATCGCTGCCGAGCGTGAAGCTCGGGGTCATCGCTGCGCTCGTCATATTGATTTGAAGACTGATGTCTCCACTCAACGAGAGGCTGCCCATCGTGAATGTGGGAGTGAACACGAGGTTCGCGACCACGCCGGTCGGGAAAATCGCGAGCGCGCCGTGAATGTTCGTCAGCGACAGCACATCGAGGTTTCCGGTGCCGAATTTGAATGAGGCGCCGGTCAAAGTAATTCCCACCACCTTCACGCCCAGGCTCGTCGTCATGGGCGTGAAAGTGAAATTGCCGCGAATGCCGATTCCCGAAATGTTGAAAGTCAGATCGGGCGCGGAGGCGCGGATGAACTGGCCCGCATCCAGCGTGAGATTCAAATTGCCGCCGCCCAGTTGCGGGAGGTCGAGGTTTACTGGTAGGCCCGTATTGTTGAACGTGATCGACAGGCCCGTGCTGAAGGAATAACCCGGAATCAACAGCGACGCCGATCCGTCGAACTGTCCCGCGATGCCGCCGTTCAAAAGCACGAACACCGCGCTGTCGATGTTCAAGCGCAGGATGTCCACCGAGTCATCTCCGAATCCGAGCACCGCGTTGGTGATCGTGATGCGCATCAGGTTGATTGAGCCGTTGTTCACCCGCTCGAAGGAAATGTTACCGCGCAAGCTCTGGCCGAGAATGCCGAGTTGAATGTTCTCGCCGGCGAAACGGAAAAATTGGCCCGCAGGCAGATTCAGCCCGAATGCTTCTCCCGCGACGTGGAAGCCGCGATTCACCGGGCTCGTGGTGTTGTTGAACTCGATCGTCAGCGCGCCGCTCAATGAAACGTTCGGAATATTCAACGCCACATTTCCCGTGATGCTTCCCGCGAGTCCGGTCGGCAATGCGATGAACAAACCGGAGCCGTTCGTGACGCTGAAGAAATTCGTGGTGCCGTCGCCAAATTGAAGGGAAACGTTGCTCGCGGTGACGCTCGTCACAGGATTTCCCAAATCGTCGTTGAACCGCGAGAAGGCAAAATTGCCACTCACGGTTTGGTTGACCACGGACAGCGTGGCGCCCGTCGCTGAAACTTCGATGAACGGTCCCGCCGGAACATCGATCGTCACGACGTCGGTGCCGACGGTGAGACTCTGGTTGATCGCGGCGTTCGTGGTGTTGATCGCGAGCGCAAAGTCGCCAGTGAATGTTGCCGGCGAAACGGTGATGTTCACGGTGCCGCGAACGACGCCCGCTATTCCTGCATTGGTGACCAGCAGGCTGCCCGTTCCGTTCGTAACGCTGACGTACGTGTTCAATCCCTCGCCGAACGTCAGCGAACCATTCATCACCCCGATACGAATCACTTCGCTGCCACCACTCGTTACGCGCTCGAAGACAAATTTGCCGCCCAAAGACTGGCCAAGAATCGTGAGCGAAGCGGTCGTGATCGACTCGACGCGCAGGAAAGGCCCGGCATCCAATTGCAACGTCTGCGCGCCGTTCAACGTGAACGAGGCATCAACAGGCACGGCTGTATTGTTGAACGCGATCCCAAACGTGCCGCCCACCGTGACGCCGGGAACATCGAACACCACCGTCGCGGAGAATCTCGCCGCCATGCCAGCGCTGGTCAGCAATGCCACGCCGCTGCCGTTCGTAATGCTCAGGACTGTCGCACCGCCGACCGCGAAGTCCCGCTCGACGTGGTTGGCCGTGATGCCGATTGTCTTTTGTTCGCCGACGGTCAGTTGCGAGAAGCCGAAATCGCCGCGGATGCTTTGGCCGAGCAGACCGATCTCGACATTCGTGGTGGCAAACTCCGTGACCGCCGTTCCGTCGAACTTCACCAACACGTTCTGGTCAGTGCCGGGAATCGAAATCGTTTCTTCCACCAGTGTGGTCTGGTCATTGAAGCGCACGGTCGCGGTGCCGATCGCCGTCACGCCGTTGATGCCGATGAGTTGAACCGTTCCCGTCGCAAACAAAGAAAGTTTTCCACTCTCACGCACCAACCCAATCGTCGCATTCGTCAGCGCGACGCCCATCGCGAGGGGATTGATCTCGCCGGTGCTGAGTTTGTAAGGGCCTTGACCGAGGAAAATTGTCAGGCCCGTTCCGGCAAAGATATCTTTCCCGCCGCTCGACGTGAAGCTGAAGCTGCCTTCGATCGTCACGAAGTTGCCAACACTGAACGACGCTTCGGCCACAAACGCGCTGAAGATGTTCGTCTCTGAATCGCCAAACTTCACCGTCACCGTGCGACCGCCGACTTCGATCGTTTCATCCACCACGGAATTGCTCTTGTTGATGCGGAACCCGGCGCGACCCGTCACTGCGACACTGTTGAATGTCCCCGTCGCTTCGCCACTGAGAATTCCCGCCAGTCCCGTGCTCAACACGATGAAAGCACCTTCGCCGTTCGTGATCGTGATGCCGCTTGCGACGAGACCGATCCCCGAGAAAGCGATGCGCGTCAGCGTCGTGTTGTCCGTCTTCTTCGATTGATCAAACGTGAAGGCGCTGCCCACGCCGCCAATCGTCTCGCCACCGATCGTGAGCATGCCATCCGCAACCGCGATGCTGAGGAATTGTCCCGCAGGCAAAGTCAGCGGCACTCCGCCGATGTCTTCGTCCACCGCAGATGATCCAGAGTTGAACTTCAGCCGCGCGCTTGAAGCGGAGAACGTGACACTGTTCGGCAGATTGAAATTGCCGCTGTTGATCGCGAACTGAACGTCTGCCGCGATGCCATTGCGCGACAACATCAACGCCGACGTCCCGCCCGTCAGGGTCACGTAAGGCGATGCGATCGGACCGAGCTTCAGGCCAAGTCCCGTCGCGGCCGCCCTGACGATCGTATCGCCGTCGTCGGTCGTGGACTTCTCGAAAGTGAACGTCGTGGCGGTCAACTCCTGATCGAGCACCACGAGCTTCGCGCCTGTCTGGCTCGCGACGCGAACGTAGTCGTTCACGCCCGTCGTATCGAATTGCATCTGGAAGCCGCCGCTGAAACTCAATCCGGGCAACTCGGTCGTCAGCGAGCCGTCGACATTCCCAACCACACCAGCACTGCTGAGTGTCAACGTGCCCGTCGTGACGGTCGCGGTGAGGAAGGCGCGCGACCCATCGCCCAACGTCAGCGTCGCGTCTTCGATGGTGATGTCCACCTTGGAGGCGCCCCCAAAAGTGCGTCGGAAAGTGAAGTTGCCTGTGAGCGTTTGGCCGAGCACCACAACGGCCACGTTCGTTCCGGCGAACTGAACGTAATCACCAGCGTCGAGCACCACGGGGATCGTCTGACCGTTCAGTTCGACTTGCTCCGAGACCGGGAGACTTGTCGTGTTCACTTCCGCGCGGAAAGTGCCGGTCAGAGAAACATCCGAAACATTCACCGTCACCGTGCCGCTCAGGAAACCGGCCAGGCCGTCGTCAGTGACGACAAAGAAACCCTGGCCACCGGTGATGCCGATCGCATTGCCGCTGCCGCCGGGGAAGCTAATCACCACGTTGTTGCCGCCGAGCAGGATATTGTTGCCTCCGCTGGTGGTGCGTTCGAAGAAGAAGTCACCCACGAGCGCCGTCGTCTGGCCGCTGAGCGTGATGTTCAGCGTGGCATTGCTCGCCGCGAATCGGATGAACGGCCCGGCGGGAAGATTGAACGACTTCGGCAATCCACCGACGAGGAAGCTCTCAGCCGCCGGAGCGTTCGTTGTGTTGAACGCGAGCTTGAACGTCGCGCCCGCCGCAAATTCCCCATCCGAGAAGGTCGTTGCGATCGTTCCTTCGAGTTCGCCCGCCACGCCTGCATTCGTGAGCAACAGGCTGCCCGCTCCCAACGTCAACGCAGCGTAAGTGCCGAAATTGAACGTGACATGATCAGCCGCGACTCGCACCACGGCGTCGCCATCCGCCGTGGTACCACGTTCCAGCGTGAAGTTGCCGGTGATCGATTGCCCGGTGATTGCCGTGAACTGAATACCGTTCGCGAAGACCTTCACGTAGTCGCCCGCATCCAGATTCAGAAAGAACGCGCCCGTGCCCGTGCTGAAGGAGTCTGTGACTTGGGCTCCGGTGTTCACTTGAATTGTGAAGTCCGTGTCGAACGACACACCCGGCAACGCAATCGCCACGTGCCCTGACAATTCGCCAACTGGGCCCGAATCGAGGAGCAGGAGATAACCAGCCCCCCCCGTGATCTGGGCAATGGCCGGGGAACCGCCCAAGGCGATCGTGACATTCGTGGCGGCAACACGGACGGCGCTGGCGCTCGCAGTCAGGGTCGTGAGCTGTTGGAACGCGAAGTCACCCGAGATGGTCTGCCCGGCAATCGTCAGTTTAACCCCGGCGCCACTGAATTCGGAAACCCCATTCGCCAGATCCAAAACCTTTGCGACGCTGCCGACTGAGATCGTTCGGCTCACCACGTCCGCTCCGGTGGTATTCTTCCGGGCGCTGAACGTCCCGCTGACGATCAGGTCAGGAATGCCGACCAAAGCCACCGTCCCACTTGCCTCGAATGCGTAAGTCTTGTCCGACTTCAAAAGCGCGGCGAAGGAACCGTTCGTGATCTGCACTCCTTGATCGTCCAGTGAACCTGCCCCTCCCCGGTCGCCGACGAATGCCGTGATCTCCTGCCCGGCCAAAAGTGTATCCGTAACATCGACCGCCGCGGCGAACCCGCCGGAGATTTCCGCCACCGGCGTCACCAGCTTCGCGGTCCCAGAAAATGCCCGGATGTTCCCGCCGAAGTCCAACGTCACCGGAGTGCCACCGGTCGCCACCGAGATTGGAGCGCCGCTCAAATCGCCAAGGGTGTTCGCAGCGGCCGTCCAACCTGTCCCCGTAAGTTGAAGCGTCGCGAAGCCGAGCAGTGTGACATCGCCCGTCGCCTTGAACGCGTACCCTGCCGGATCACTTCCCGACTGCCGCGTGACCATTCCGAACGTCGCGTTAGAAAGTTGGAGTCCGGTCGCCGCTGGGTTCAAGTTTCCGCCCGACTGACGAAGCGGTCCGTTGCCCAAAAACACCTCCACGCCCGTTGCCCCAAACTGCACCTCGGTGACAGCCGTGCTGCCCGTCCCGGTCGTCGAAGTTTTGACCGTCAAACCGGTCGCCGAAATGGAGACAAAATCACTCGCTGAAAGTTCGAGTTTATCAACCGTCAAACTGAACGACTTTTGGGCGATGTTATAGCTGCCGGAAAGTGCGTCGGAATCACCATCTGAAGTGTCCGAAATCGTGCCAGAAAACGCCGTCCCGAACGTCACCGTGACCGAGTTCGTTTTGATGCCGACCGTGCCCGTGATGGTCGTGCCGGACTTGGTGATGTCGAAGGAGATTGTCGGGTTGGTCAGGAGAAGAATTCCGCCGAGGTTTTGGTCACCGGGAGTGAAGTCTTGTTGGTGATTACCGTCGAGGAAGGAACCGAGTTGGCTATTGATCCAGGAGAAAAGATCCGATGCGAGCGCCGGAACAGGCGCCACTAAACCCTGCAAAACATTGAGGTTCTTTGCAGAAATGTCACTCGGGGGTCCGTTCGCTGACTTCAGCGTCTCGGTTAATTGATCAGAAATCCTCTCAGTGACCGGCGCAATCGGTGTTGCCGAATCTGCCGATTGCGCGCCCAAGTTGGTCGCAGTTTCAGCCGGAGGATTGACCGAGTTTTGCGTCGCCACAGCGACCGTTTGCGCGGGTGAATCCTGGATCGGCGCAAGCGGATTGGTTTGGGTATTTGAGGTGATTGCCGGAGATTGTTTGGCGTCCAAGTTCGTCGCAGAATCCGAAGCTGAAGTCGCACCAGAATTCTGGCCCGCATTCCCTCCGAAATTTGATCTCGCATCCGCGGCTGAAATCGCCTCCGCATTCACTCCCGAATTGCCGCCGAAATCCGACGCTTCAACCCCCCCAAAAATGTCCGCGACTTGCGCCCCGGCATCGTAAGAAATCGCTCCAGAATTTTGCGCTGAAATGGCCCCCGACGACTCCTCAATTGTGGCGCCCTGAAAACCCGTCAGCGGATGGAGAGCGGACGTGGAACCGAGCGCTCCGGCCGCCAGATCTGCGGACAGCATGACTCGCGGCTCGAGGGCTTCGAGGGCGAACGCATTCGCTGAGTTGCTTCTGAGTTTTTCCACTGTCCCACAAGCGTCCTGAACCTGTGCCCATGACAGCAGACCGCGCGGAGCGGCAACAACTTTCGGGGGCGAAGGGTAAGTGCGCTGGCGCAGAGAGAATCAGAAACACTTGATCCATGTCAACGTTCTCGCGTTTCAAAATGAAAAACATGTCTTGATCCATTCAAGCAATTCCGGCGCGCGAGAAATCGTTCATTCGCCTCGGTGCATCACGGCCAATCAACCCGCTTTCAGATTCCAATCGAGCGGGATCCGTTTCCACCGCTCTCCAACGGAGAGGTTCGGGTGAGGGGGAAAACGCGCTGGATGCAATGGATCCATGGAGCGGGTTGGCCACAGAGGGAGTTCAAACGACGAAGGCACGAAGCCGGCCAGGAGACAACATCCCCTTCGTGTTCTTCGCGCCTTCGTGGTTCACCCATCCCCACTGCGCCTCACCGCCTCTGCGGCCAGTCCTTGTCCTAATCCTCACTCCGCCGCCGGGCCAGGATGATCCCAATCAATGCGCCCACACCCAGGGCGATACCCACTGCTGCGTAGGGATTGGTGCGGACGAATTCGTCGCCGGCCTTTGCGCTTTTGACTGCTCGGTCCTTCACCTCGCCATACATTTCCCTGCCGCGCTCCAGCGTGGCGCTGAGGCGGTGGCGTGCCTGCGCCACCTTTTCTCCCGCCACTTCGGAAGTTGCGGCCAGCAAAGCGCGGGCATCATCCGCGATGGTTTCAGTAATGTGGATAGCTGATTTTGTTCTGCTCATACCGTTCCTTTTCGTTGTTAAAAGTCTTTCCGAATCTTGTCTTCCGGCGGGTTCCTCCAGGTAATCACGTCACACCGGCCTCTTGCCGCCAATGATGCGGACGAGGATGACGATGATGGCGATGACGAGGAGAATGTGAATCAATCCTCCCATGGTCGTGCCGGAAACAAGACCGAGCAGCCCCAGAATGATAAGCACAACGCAAATGGTCCAAAGCATACTTTACTCCTCTTGGTGATCTCAGTTCGGTGAGCACGCAGCCATGCGGTTCGCCGATGTGAAACGGTTCAGTTTGTGGCTTTGACCGTGATGTTGTTTTCGACACGCCGTACGCCCTCGACGCGCTTCGCGATGTCTCCCGCACGGCCCTTCTGATCTCGCGTGTCCACGAAACCGCTCAACTGGCAGGTGCCCTTGAAAGTCTTCACCTCGACAATTGGATATTTGTATTGAACGTCGGCCTCCAGGGCGTTCTTCACGCGAGTGGAAGTGACGCGGTCATCAATGTGTTCGCCGGTGCTTTGGTGGTAACGGTCGCCGGCGCAGCCGCCGACGCTCATCAATGCTGCCGATGTTCCAAGCCATACGGCGATTCCGATGCTTTTGATGGTTGTTTGCATATAGTTGTCCGGGTTCCTCTTCATCTTCACTCCTTCGTTCACATGAACGCTAATGCTGAGTCGAAGGAACTGCCATCAGGTGAAGTGCGGGAAGTGTTGGCGTGGAATACCTTACAGGACGTGCCGGAAACTTTAGAAAAACCGACAACGACAGGACAGCGATCGAGCCGACGACGACGCTGTCGATTCCACATCACCGGTTCAAAGTGATTCGCCGCGCCCCAGAAAACCCCTGACCTCGACGCGCGAGCGCCAGCCAGGGTCGGAGAACGCCAACGATTTGATGACGCCCGAGCTTAGGGCATCAGGAATGAACGTCCTGCTTGTGGCGGCGGCGGATCTCTTTCAGATGGCCATAGCTGACGAGCCTGCGCCCGCGCTCATCCCACAGCCGGAACGTAAGTGATTTGAAGCTGGCCAAAAATGTGACCGGCTTGACCTGTTGGAAGAGCGGGTCCGCGCGGTGGCAGCGCTCGAGATTGTAGTTCGGGATGCGCGAGCTCAAATGGTGGATGTGGTGAAAACCGATGTTGCCGGAGAACCACTGGAGAATTTTCGGGAGCTTGTAAAAGGAACTGCCTTGCAATGCCGCCGCCGTGTAATCCCAATCTTCACCGCGCTCCCAGTAAACCCCTTCAAACTGGTGCTGCACGTAGAAGAGCCACACGCCCGCGCTACCTGCCACCATGAGGATGATCGATTGAATGATCAGGTAAGCCTTCACTCCAAACACGAGGCTCAGCGACACGGCCATGGCGAGAATGGCGAGGTTCATCGCGTACACCGAGTGGCGCTCGCGCTTGCTGGCGTTGGAAGATGGAACCCGCTGCCGGAAGAGAAAGAGATAGAGCGGTGCGACGACGAAAAGGATGAACGGATTGCGCGCCAGCCGGTAGGCGAATTTTTTCCAGCGCGATGCTTCCAGATATTCCTGCACCGTGAGGGTCCAGATGTCTCCGACGCCGCGTTTGTCGAGATGGCCCGAGCTGGCGTGGTGAATATTGTGCTCCCATCGCCAGTGGTAATACGGGGTAAACGTCAGCACGCCGGAGATGAAACCCATCAGGTCGTTCGCCCCGCGCGATTTGAAATACGAGCCATGGCCGCAGTCATGGAAGATGATGAAGATGCGCACCACGAAGGCTCCGGCGAGAATCGCCAGCGGCACAACGAGCCACCAGGAAACCGCGAGACTGATGTACATGAGAAACCACAACGACGCGTAGGGCACCAGAGTGTTTACGAGTTGCCACACCGCGCGCGGGGTTGAGGGGTTCTGAAACTTCGCGACAATTTCCCGCCACGCTGCGGGCTCTGTCTTGCACTGAGATTGGATCGAATCGTTCATCTTAATTGCGCCTCCTAACCGACCGGGGAGCGCGAGTACGGTAGAGTGCTCCGCAGTTCACGCAACGCCTTTCTTCTGAAATCGGAAAAATGCTGAAGTCGTGTTTGCGTCCAGAGCGCGCTGGGCGGCGCTCAAAGCTCGGTCGTGAAAAACGTTTGAAATCCTTCACGTCGCAAACGTTCATGCACTCGATTCACGTGCTCCTGATCGCGCGTTTCGATCACACAGTGAACGATCACTTGTGTCAGGTCGTCGCCCGCAAACGCGCGGTCGTGCTCGATGTTCCGGACGCTGGCACCTTCTTCGGCGAGGAGTGCGGCGAAGCGCGCCAATCCGCCGGGTCGATCGCTGATGCGCGCAGTGAAACGACACAGCCTTCCATCCGCCACAAGTCCTCGCTCGATCACGCGCCCGAGCATGTTCGTGTCGATATTTCCGCCGCTGAGCGGCAACACGACTTTCTTGCCGCGCAGTGCGGGAACCAATCCAGCCAGGCACGCCGCGAGCGGAGTCGCACCCGCTCCTTCCACCACGGCTTTCTCCAGTTCGACAAGCCGCAGCGTCGCCAGTGCGATTTGATGTTCGTTCACTGACACGACGTGATCGACGCGGCTGCGCGCAATCGCAAATGCGTTGTCGCCGATGCGCGGAACAGCAAGGCCGTCAGCGAGCGTCGGCTGAACGTCCACCCGCGCTGGTTCACCGGCGCGAATCGAAGCGGCGAAACTTGCCGCATGCTCCGCCTGCACGGCGATGATCTGCGTGGCGGGACGAATCGCCTTCACCGCGAGCGCCACTCCGGCAATCAATCCCGCGCCGCCGACCGGCACGATGATGGCATCGCACTCTGGAACTTGATCCAGAATCTCCAACCCCATCGTCCCCTGCCCCGCAATGATGGACGGATCATCGAAGCCGTTGATGTAGGTCAGTTGTTCGGCGCGCACCAACTCCATCGCACGATCACGCGCCATGCCGATGTCGTCGCCGTGGAACAAAACCCGCGCGCCCATGCGTTCGCAGTTGCGCACCTTCATCAACGGTGCGAAGCGGGGCATCACAACCGTGACCGGAATGTTGAGAAGCTTTCCGTGGAAACTCAGCGCGGACGCGTGATTGCCCGCCGACGCGGCAATGACGCCGCGCGCTCGTTGTTCAGAGGAAAGCAGCAGCAACGCGTTGCGCGCACCGCGTTCCTTGAACGAGCCGGTGCGTTGCAGGTCGTCCCGTTTCAACCACACGCGCATGCCTGCGATCTCGGAAATGACGGGTGCCACGTGGCACGGCGTGCGACGCAGACTGCCGGCGAGGCGGCTGCGCGCGAGTTCGACGTCGGTGAGAGACAGGATGGGCTTTTTCATACGGAAAATAAAAAAGCCCTGAGCGGAATGCTCAGGGCTTTTGGAAGAGAGTGGTTTAAACTTGGTTCAGTTTACACAGCCACGCGCCGCCGCCCTGAGAAGGGGCGAATCATAATCGCGGCGAGCATGAGAACATCGGCGTTCATGTGGTGGTGACCCCGAAACCAAAACAAACCGTCCTCGCCGTGTCCAGTCCGTCTTCCGCCCACCCGAGGCACCCATTGCCGACAGCCTATTTGGATTGGCTCCGTGCCCTAAACTCTTTTGTCCCCGCCGGAGCTCGACCAGCGCCCGTCTCTCCCTA
>JBBRBM010000079.1:0-24339 GCA_038205745.1 Verrucomicrobiota bacterium
CGTATTGCCGCGCCTGGGCCAGGCGACTACTGGAGAAGTTAAGCGCCTGACACCGCAAGCCTGGCATCGCACCCGCGCGTCGGCCGAATCGCCCGCCGCCTGACAACTCCTCACCTGGTTCCGCCGGACGGATACGCTGCAATGGCCCAAGCCGTTGTTCGGCACGAAGCGGGCGATCACCGCAGAGGAGCACGGGAAGATTGTGGCGCGGGAGACGAATCCAGAGCGGCGCGACTTCTACGAGTTGCTGTGGCACACGGGCGCGTCGCAGAGCGATGGGGCGTTCCTGGTGGCGGAGGACATCAATTGGAACACGCGCACGATTTGTTACTCGCGGAACAGGTGCGTGAGGTACAATCCGCTCGGCTCGAGCTCGGCGTTGGTGCGTTGTTGGGCTTCCCAGAAATCCGCATTCTGATCTTCCGCATTGAGCCACGCCAGCGGGAGAATGGCGTCCACATCATGGGTGGCGGCAAAAGCCGGCGGGCTGCTCGGGTAACCCAAGGCCAGCGCGGCCCGGCCGAACAGGGTGAGTTGGGCGGGCGCAGCCAGGTGGCGATCCAGAGTCTGGAGGATGCGCAGCGGGTTATTCATGACGGCACAACCAATCTGTCTGCGGCGGACCGCCCCGCGCGCTCACGCCGGTGTGGCTTACCAACCTGCTCCAGTGAGGTAAAGTGTCGGTGCGGGGAACGGGCTCGCGGCGGCAGATGCTGGCGCACGAAGGCCCACGGGTGCAGGTCCGGCGCATGGCGTTCGGCCTGGTGTGCGATATGCAGCAAGACCGGTTCGCAGCGTTCCTGAACGGCCAGGCGGCAAAGGTGGCTGGCGTCCACGCGCGGCGAACTGAGCAGTTGTGCGGCGACACGGAGGCGGTCCAGATCGTAAGTATGCTGTCCCAGACAGAGTGCCACTCCAGTTTCTTCGTTGCTGATCGACGGTGAATCCGGGGGCAGAGACGGATCGAATTCACGCCGGTAATGGTATGCGCCCCGCTCCACAGCGATTTTGAACAACCAATCGGCGATGCGGTCACCGGCGCCTGTCCGTTGCGAAAGGCGGCGCAGCAAACCTGAAACGTGCGGGACATCACCCAGACTCCGCGCGAGAGTCGCCGCGAACGGTTGTTCGTTCAGTTCCACAATAGAGAGGTTATCAGGATGGCCGTTTCATTTCAGCCAGTGGATTTTGATTTCCTTCTCCAACGCCTTGAACTCCGGGTCGCCGGTGACGAGTTCGGCTTCCTGCTCCTTCGCCAGCGCTGCGGCGAAGGCGTCGGCGAGGCTGATTTTGAAACGCGCCTTGAAATCGGCGGCGATGTCCGCGAGTGCTCGGGTGGTACAGTGGAAATCAATCGGCAAGCCCTGAAGAATCTTCGCGGCTTCCCCCCATGCTTCCGCGCCATCCTTTTTCACGATGGAGTATCTGACCTCGGCGTAGTTCACGTCGGTCATGTGCAGCGGTGTGTCCTTTTTGCCGGCGGTGACAAGCAGGGCCTCCACCATCTCCGCGCCCGGTTCATCGCGGAAGTAGGCGATGAGGGCAAAGCTGTCGAGCACCCTAGCCGGCATGGTGGCCTCCTTTCAAAATGGTAGCAGCCGAGGTAACGAGGCTCAAATTCTCCTCACCCCGGCCCTCTCCCCGTCGGACGGGGTGAGGGAGTTCAAAGTGAGCCTCCTCACGTCGGCTGCTACGAGGATCAGCCGGCATGGCGGTCCTCCAGTTCCTTCTCCTGCTTTTTGTGCGTCGCCCATTCGTCAGCCAGCGGCTTGTCGCCCGGTTGGCGCTTGAGAATGCCGCGCCCCTTTTTGATGAGCGCGGCGGTGACTGGCTTCAGGAGAATGCCATCCGGTGTCGCCTGCACCATGCACTTGGTGCCTTCCTCAATGTCGAACTGCTTGCGCAGCCAGCTCGGGATCACCACCTGCCCTTTGGTCGTGAACCAAACGGAATCCGTCTTCGTTGTCGTGCTCACAGAACTAAAGCTGACTAACCCTACCAAGTAAGACAATAAGTATTTTGTCCTACTTCTATTTACCTTTAAGGACATTGGAGCCAGGACACACGCAAAAGTGCAGGCACGCGGTTGAAAGATTCGGGTCGCGGAATCAAGAAAAGGGTTGCGAGCAGTTGACCAAAATTGAACTCGTTGTTTTCTTGTGGGCGGGCTTGTCCTGGGCACGATTGACCATTTGATGAGTTGCGGAAATCATCACGTAACGATTTTTAACTTTTTTTGACTGTCGATAATGCGAACTACCCGCCTTTCTCTTTTTTCCTTTCGGGCGCGGATGGGGCTTCCAGTCACGGACAGCCGTGATCGCGAGAAGGCTCTCGACGCGGAACGCCAAAGTCAGTTTCCTAGCGTAGTAACATCATGATTCGCGTCTTCGTTTCCGGCTGCTACGACATTGTCCACGCGGGACACATCCAGTTTTTCCGCGAGGCTCGCGCGCTCGGCGACCACCTCACCGTGTGCTTCGCTTCCGCTGAGGTGCTCTGGCTGCACAAGCAACGCCGCAGTTCGCTTCCCGACGATCACAAGCGCGGCGTGCTTGCCGCGCTCGAAACGGTGGACGACGTCGTGGTCGGAACCGGGCTCGATGAGGGCATCGATTTCCGTGGTCACTTTCTCCAATTGCGGCCTGACGTCCTCGCCGTCACTGAGGACGACAATTACGGCCAGCTCAAACGCGACCTCTGCGCGCAAGTCGGAGCGCGCTACGTCGTGCTGCCGAAAACGCCGCCGCAATTTTCGCCCGTCTCCACCACGCAGATCGTGAAATTCATCCGCGCCCCTGAAGTCGCGCCGCTGCGGGTCGATTTCGCGGGTGGCTGGCTCGACGTGCCGCGCTTCGCCCGCCCGGGCGCCTATGTCGTCAACTGTGCGATCTCGCCGACCGTCTCGCTGCGCGACTGGCCCTACGAGCAAAACGCCGGCCTTGGTGGCAGCGGTGCATGGGCGCTTCTCAACGGCAAGGACGGCGTTGCCTCCGAACTTGACCTCGGGGTCGGCTGGCAGGATCCCGCGATCATCGCCGAGACTGGTCTATGCGTCTGGCGCAGTGGTAGGCGGCCGGAGCTCGAAGTCAAAACCGCAGGCGAATTTCTCCGCGGCCGGATGGCGCTCTATTGGACCGGTGCGCCGCATGACACGCCCGCCCTCGTCGAACGATCTCGTGATTACGACGCGATCGAGCGCGCCGGCATCATCGCCCGCGATGCCGTGTGGCAAAGCGATCTCAAGAAACTCGCCGAGGCCGTCCGCGTATCGTGGACGATGCAACAAGGCGAGGGCATGGACGCGCCCCCCGTCGATGTGCCGGGCGCACTGGCGTGGAAATACTGCGGCGGCGGTTTCGGCGGTTACGCAGTGTACCTTTTCGCCGAGCCCGCGCAGCGTGAGGCCGCGTGCGCCCGTCCGAACTTCCGCCCGATCGAACCGTACGTCGCGGCCCGGTGATTTGGGACGCTGCCCCGACCGCCGCGACGATCATCAATAACGTCCCGAGTCAGCGGACGCGCATTTCGCGTATCTGAAAAGCCGGGACACGCACGTCGCCCAAGGCAGATTCCCGCAAAACAATTTCGCCGTCAGCAAATACGAAGCTCGATCCCACCAGGCGCGAGCCATCGTTGATGTCCACTTCGACGGTCGATTGTTGTGTGCGCGTGAGGTTTGCCAGCACGGCGGCCACGACATCTTCATCCACATCGAACGTGCGGATGCCATAGAGCACGGAACTCACGCGGAGTTTGTCACCGTCGATTTGCTGAAACTCGCCTTCGAAAAAATCCCCGCTCTGCACCCACACGCCCGCCGCACTCGCGCGCGATCGCCACGCGACCTGCGACGACATGGGTTGGTAAATGATGCGCGCCACACGCGCGGTCGGGACCGGCACCACTTTGAGTCCGCCCACAAATTCAATCTGCTGGTTGTTCGCAAACAACGGCCGGCCCGAAATCACCGATCCACTGACAAGCTCCACTTGCGGTGTGAAATCCTCGTTGCTCAACTTCACGCCTTCGCGCACGCGATCGAACGTGGTCCAATTCACCGTGTCCTCCCGCGCGCTGGCGACCGCGAGCCCGACGTAATACTCCTCACGCATGGGCAATTGAGTTTGTTCGACCATCGTCCAATGCCGGCCGTTTTCAGATTTGAACGCCGTGAAGTCATTGCCGCGGCGGCGCAGCTTCAGCCAGGTGCCGATGCGAATATCGGGTTGCGCCATCACCTGCGGCGCGTGCCCTTCGAAGTTCCGCGATTGAAACGCTCCGCCCCGCTCCGCGGTCGCCGCGATCATGACGTTGCGCGCGTATTCGCTGATCGACTCGCGCATCATCAGGCCGGCTTTGGCGGTGGGCGCGGTGTGTTGAATGGTGCTGATGCGGGCAATGATCTCGCGATCACCGCGCACCTGTTGGAACACGTAATGAAACGAATCCGCCTCTCCTTCCATGTTCAAACCCGCGCCGCGCACGGTGAAGGAATTCCGCTCACAACGCGTGCTGCCGGAGAGTTTTACCGTGCCCACTTCCATCTCGCGCCAGCCCGCCGGCAGGCCGTCACCCATTTCTTCTGTTGGCGCGGATGAAATTTCCTGCGGAAAGAAAACGTCAGTGACATTGGTCGGAGCAATCGTGACGACGAAATTGGCGCCTGAGTTCACGATCAGGATGCCGCTCCTGATAAACCGCACGTGACCGACAAAGTCGCGCCCCGAGGTGGTGCGCACGGTTGCGATGCGCGCGCACAACGTCGGCACGCAGGCAGCCAGCAGCATGAACGGGATCAGGAAGCGCACGGACGCATCTTCCTTCAACCTGCGGCAAAGTTCAAAGCCAGTCTCGCACCCGCCGCAAAGAGGCGTAGAATGCCGTTGTGCAAAGGGCGCGCGACGCATGGGTGGAATTCGTTCGCAGGGCGCGCGCGTATTTTCACCTCCACTGGCGCGGCGCACTGCTGATCCGCGACAAGCTGCGCATCAATGAAGAAGCGATGAATCTGATCATCGCGGGAGTTGTTGGCGTGCTCGGCGGAACGGCGAGCATCACGTACCACGCCTGCAACAACTTCATCAAATGGCTGGCGTTCGGCAGCACCGGCGACTTCCTGGAAATTGCGGCGCGCACCGAACCGTGGAGGATCGTCCTCGTGCCCGCATTGGGTGGCCTCGCCGCAGGACTCGTGCTTCATATTGGTTTGCGGCTGATTGGCAATCCTGGTCTGAGCAATCTCCTCGAAGTCGTCGTCGCCGGCGATGGCCGGTTGCCGGTGCGCAGCGCCATCGTGAGCGCCGCCTCTTCAGTGGTCAGCATCAGCACGGGGGCTTCGATCGGCCGTGAAGGTCTCATCATCCAACTTTCCGCCGCGCTCGCATCGAAGCTGGGACGCATGGTTCATTGGCCACCATTTCGCCTGCGTCTGCTCGTAGCGTGTGGCGCGGCGGCGGGACTTGCTGCCTCGCTCAATGCGCCTGTGGCCGGCGCCGTGTTCGCAGCGCAGATCGTTCTGGGAAATTTTTCCATGAACCTCTTCGCGCCACTCGTTTTCTCTTCTGTGGTGGCGACGATTGTTGCCCGCACGCCCGTGACAGCTCACTCGTGGGTGAACGTGCAGACGATCGATTTCACAAGCCTGTCCCAGCTTCCGTGGTTTCTGCCGCTTGGCATTGCGTCCGGGTTCTGCGGCGCGTTCGTTCTGAAATTGTTGCGAGACAGTGAGCGGCTGACGCGAAATCTCACCGTGCCGCTCTACGTACGCATCATGTGCGGCGGCGCCATCGTGGGCGCCATGGCACTGATCTTCCCCGAGGTGCTGGGCAACGGCCACGAGGCAGTGACCGAGGTGCTTCGCGGTTCATGGCCCATGCACATTCTTCTGGGGATTTTCTTCGCCAAGCTGCTGGCGACCGTTGTCACGGTCGGTTCGGGAACTGTGGGCGGCATTTTCACCCCCACGCTGTTTCTTGGCGCGAGCCTCGGCAGCATTTTCGCGGGCGGCTTGCACGCGGCTGGCTGGGGCGAAGCACTGCCGCAAGGCGCGTTCGTACTCGTCGGCATGGGAAGCCTGCTCGCCGCCACGACCCATTCACCGCTGCTCTCGATGATCATGATCTTTGAGCTGTCGCTGAACTATTCCATGATGCCGCCGCTCATGCTCTCCTGCGTTGTTTCAACTCTCGTCTCGCGCAGCTTCTGCGCAGAGACGGTCTACACGGAACCGCTGCGGCGCAAAGGTCTTGAGCTCGCGAAGGAAAGCGCACGCCTGGGTGCGGCGACCGAACAAACCGTCGGCGACATCATGCGCCCGCCAGTGCCACCGCTGCGCGACAACACGCCGTTCCACGAGATCGCCGACCGCTTTCTCGTGAGCCCCAATAACTTCCTCCCCGTCGTCGATGCGAGCCAGCGCCTCATCGGTGTGGTTGCGCTGCAGGATTTAAAAAACTTTCTCAATGCGCGGTTCGAACTGAGCAGTGTGATCGCGCTCGACATCATGCGCGATCCCCCGCCCTGCCTCACGCCGAACCAGCGCTTGTCCGACGTCCTGCCGACGCTGCTCGCGAGCGAGTTGCGCAATGTCCCGGTCGTGAACACGCTCGCTGATTTCAAGCTCATCGGCTCCGTGGCGCGTGCTGAAGCGCTGGGTGTTTTGTCCGAAGCCATCTCGGCCAGCAGCCCCGCTTGATCCAGGCGCCTCCCTATTTTCCCAATCAGCCGGTCAAGGGATGCTTGAGACTTTCAGGACCGCCGTCGAAACGGGCCCGCTGACGCCGAACCGGTTTACGGTCTTCACCGCCAGTCGATTTATTCCTGGATGGACGTCCCATGCGAAGCTGTCACCGCAAGACTTCCAAGGATGATCATCCCATTGAACCTCATAGCGCTCGAAGTTCGGAGTCAGTGTTTTCAATCTGGCCGCAATGCCTTCATTCACCACGACGAGGCTCAATGCCGCCTGGCCGATGGGAAAATAAGGATCCACTGCTGGATTGGCAGGCGCGGTTCGCACATGCCATCTGGTTCCGTCACAAAGCCTGTCTTTGACAATAAACATCCCGGCGTAGTCTTCGCGCGAATCCAAAAAGTCGGTGTTCGGGATGTAGCCAATGAATCCGTATTTATCGAGTTCGTCAGTGTTCACGGCCAGGTCTCCAAAGCCAGCGAGGCGTCGCAGAAAGATCGGAAGGTCCGCTTTTCTATATCTCTTGCGCTCCTTGCCAATAACAAAGATCACGTTGGTGCCGTCGTGATAAAACCACTCCTGCCGAATCTCCCAGGCATTCAGCGGCACCCCATCCTTTTCCAGGAACATGTTGCTCGTGGGATCAAGCATCACCCATTTGCGATGCTGATTAGACCAGATTTCTGTGGAGGAATGTTCAGTGGAGCCGCCCACCTTCGCAACTCCCTGGTGCCGCCGAAGCGCCAGTTCACGGTCCACCCAGCCGAGACTCGCGGCCGACGACACAAACACATGCGCATAATGTGAGCAGAAGAATGTGTGTCCCTGGTCGATTGCGTTGAGGATGGCAATCGCACTGGTGGCGTTGGTGGAGGGGGCGCCGAACTTCCTGAACTGGCGATGGGTCCAGTCCATGAGTAACACTTGCTTTTCGAACTCGTCCTTACCCGTCGCGATTACATCGCCCAGCTTGTAGCGGTCCCGGAGTTCTTTGAGCTTGGGATTGTCGCAGGATTCGAACTTGAATCGTTTGGTGTATTCGCTTTCCACGTTGGGAAGAGCGTCGAGATGGGTGAGTGTCACTCTCCTTCCGTTCACATCCAATGTCGCACCCTCGACAAGAACGCGTTCTCCCTGCACAGATTCCGCGGCGCCGGACCAAAGAGCCAGCAGCGTGAGCGCAATGACGATGAAGGGCTTCATGACGCGATCCTATTCCATGCACTGCATTTGTCGAGCCGGTCTAAAAACGCTTCTCAAACTAATTAACGGCGACTTGCACCACCTAAAAGGAGGCTTGCTTCTTGTAAGCGCGGTCCACCATGCTACACCACTTGTATGGCAACAGAACGTAATCTTATTCAAGAGGTGCTCTCGCTGATCCAGCAGCTAGAGCAGGAACGTCAGCAACATCAACAACGGATCGATGAGATCGACTCCGCTTTAAGTCAGGTTCGAGGTGGCAAGCCGGTGGCGGCTTCCGCAGCCGCTAAAGCTGTCGTTCGATCTGCTCCGGCCAAAGCGGCTGTTAGTCCTCCGGCTGGCAGCGGTGGCAACACCATGACCCTGCGCGAGCGCATGACAATGGCGACCAGCAAACAGCCGCTGAGTGTTCGTGAAGTTGTGGAAGCCGTCATAAAGGCCGGTCACAAATTCAAGAGTGCCGACCCGATCAAGTCCGTGGGATCGTATCTCTACGGCCCTGAAGGGAAGAAGCACTTCAAACGCGCGAATGGAAAATTCTCTCCACTTGGCGGATCTGCGCCCGTGTCAACGAACGGAGTTACTGGCAAACCTGCCAAAGCCAAGAAGCGCACCATGAGCGCGGAGGCTCGCAGGAAGATATCCGCCGCTGTCACAGCACGATGGGCGAAGCAGAAAGCTGGAAAGAAATAGTCAGCCTGCTTTTTAGAACGAAGCCTCACGGGATTGGTCCTGTGAGGCTTTGTTATTTCCAGGTTACCGGGTTTGCGGCATGGCATCACTCACTTGTCCGCCACAAAGATTGTATAAGGGCAGCGCTTTGCGAGGGCGTGAGTTTTGGCCGGCACCGTTTGCACCATGAATCCTGCGTTGGACAAACGTCTGACAAAGCCCTGGTCCGGCCATGCCGACCAGATGGCCGCGCGCCCACCCGGTTTCAGCACGGCTTCGAGCCGATGAAGTCCCTCGTCATGGTAGAGCCGGTCGTTTTGCTTTTGGACCATTCCGCAGGGACCATTGTCTATGTCGAGTATTACGGCGTCGTAACAGGACCGCCCGGCACGAGCGATGACCTCCCAGATGTCGGCGACGATGACTTCGACGCGCGGGTCGTCCAGCAAGGTTCCGTTCAATCCGCGAAGAAACTCCCGATTCCAATCCACGATTGCCGGCATCAATTCAACCACCTGCACCGTTGCGTCCGAGCCCAATGCTGCGAGCACGCTGCGCAATGTGAAGCCAAGGCCAAGTCCGCCAACCAATACCGCAGGGTGTGCGTGGGTGGTAATTCGTTTCGTCGCCAGTTCGCCGAGCAGCAGTTCGGAGGTGCTGAGCGAAGAGTGCATCAGCTCCAGTTGATCCAGCCGGATGCAATAACTCCCGTCGTGCTCGTAGAGCGCCATCCGCGCTCCGTCCGGCGACATCGTCTCGGCAAGCTTCCGGGTTGGGATCATGTGAATCGAGACCTGCCACCACCCGGGGCATCACTCGCCCCGACTGCGCCGGAACTGCCTCGCGCCAACTTTCTCAAACGTGCTGAACGGCTCATCCACGCGCATCAAGACAGAAGCGACGCCGCCGGACACTATATTTTGGCTCGTTGTTGAAACGGAACGCACCAGGCCGCGACGGGGCGGCTGCACGCGTGAAGATTTCGACGAAAAGGCGGGGCCGCTTGCCTTTGGCCGTGAGGCGAGGAAAGAACTTGCCCGATGGTACGTAACGGACCACTTTACGCACCGGCGTTTTTCACCCGGTGGACGTTGGCCCGTTTGGGCCGTCTTCACGGCGTTTGAATGGTGCATCTGGAAGTCATCGGACCTGAAACGCGCCTCATCAGTTGGTTGGAGAGATGGCTGAGTGGTTTAAGGCACACGCCTGGAAAGCGTGCGTAGCTAAACACTACCGAGGGTTCAAATCCCTCTCTCTCCGCCACTTTTATTTTCTCTCGATCCAGCGCCCTTTCCATCCAATCGACTCAGGCCATCAGCGGAGCAGGGAAAAAAATCGGGGACACCGCATCACGGTGTCCCCGATCTGAATTCCGTCATCTTCTAAGGTTTGATCAAACGAAGGAACACGCTGCCGTTCGATGTGTCGATGTCCAGCGTGGCTGAATTGGTGTTGTTGCTCACCGAGAACCAGTTGTTGCTCTGGATGCCCGCTCCGTAGGCGTTGGTTTGCGCCTGGAGGATGAAGTCGGAGAAGCCATTGCTCCACGAGAGTTGCAGCGAGTTGCCGGATCGCAAGACCGAGATGCGCGGAATCGGCTGCGTCACGCGGATACTTCCATCGACGGCGAGGTTCGAGACGTCCCACACGTAATTGCTCGTCAATGTCGGCAGATTCATGGTCGTGAACGCGTTCAAATAAGACGGCGCGGTGAAGAGCTTGAACGTATCGCCGGGCGCGAGTGCCGCACCGGTCGCGCTCACTGTGAGGATTCCTCCGAAGGTAACCGGCGACGAGGCGACAACCTGGTCGTTCGTGAGCACGACGCCGGTCTTGTCGATGTCCATCAATGTGGTGCCCGCGAGGGACACCGTGCTGCTCACCAACAAACGCGCGATGCCCGGTCCCGGAGACAGGGTGCCGGAGACGACGTCGAGAGCGTCGTTGATGACACCATCGCCGGTAAGCGTGCCGTCTTGCACAGACACACTCGCCACACCACCGCCCTGGATGCCGCGGACGACGAGCGTTCCTTGCGAGACCACGGTTCCGCCCAGATAACCATTGGTGCCCGTGAGCGCGAGCGTGCCGGCGCCGGTCTTCACCAATCCTCCGGCGCCATTGATTGTGCCACGGAGCACATTGCTGTTGGCACCACTGTCAAAGACGGTGCTGCCGTTCGTGCCGGTAAGCGTCATCGCGAGAACGGATGTCCAATTGGCAGAGGACGCGAGCGTGCCGCCGCCGAGCAGAACGGCGATGCTGGTGTTCGCGTCGAGGCTGCCGCTCTTGATCGCGGACGGTCCGACGTTGAATCGACCGCCATTCAAGATGAATCGATCAACGCCATCGCCGCCGCCCGTCGTATTCCCGCGGCCGTCGAGAACAATGCCGTGCGCGCTGGCGACGCCACCGGTCTGTGTGAAGATGCCGGTGCCATCGATGCCGAGATAAAGGATGCCACCGACTTCAGCAACACCGCTCGGATTCGGAACGCCCGCAGGAATTCCAGTGAGCGTGAGTGTTCCGCCAGCCATCGTGTAGGTATTCACCGCCGCGCTTGGCCAGTGACCAACACGCATCTGGTTCGTGACCGTGATGGCACCGCCCAGTTGCAAAGTATCCCCGTTGATGCCGGAAGAATCGCCGAGGAACAAATTGGCGATCGTTGCCGTCAATCCATTTGACAGGATGAGCAACCCATAGCTGGTCTGGCCAACGCTAAGCGTGTTCGGAATCGTGACTGGACTGGGTGGAGCAAAATTGAGACCCGCTGCTGTGCGGAAGTAAAAGCCGCCTGCCCCGCTGATTGGATTCGTGAATGTCACAGCGTCGCTGCGAAAGATGCTCACTGCTGTTCCATTGTTGCGGATCGAACCAAGGACCGATCCCGACGCTCCACCGCCGCCGAGTTGGAGAACGCCGACAGCATTAGTGGTGTTGCCAGAGTAGATGTTATCGCCGACAAGCGTGACGATCGCCGCACCCGTTTTTACGAGGCTGCCTCCGCCCGCAATCGGGTCGGTGATGGTGAGAGAGGTTCCATTGTTCTCGAAAAAGACGCTGCCGTTCACCGTTATTGGGCCGGTCATGGTTGTGTCAGCGCTCGCGTTCAAAATATTTCGACCGCCGTTCAGCACATGCGCTTTGTTCCAAGGCACGGTGCGGCCTAAGAACTGGAGCGTGGCGTTTGCCGAAACCGTCACGGTCCTCGTCGGATCGCCCGCAGCCGTGCTGAGTTCCGCACTGAGAATTCCACTCTGGACGTTGATGTCCCCGAGGGTTGGGTCAACCGTGACACCCACGAGCGAAACCTGGGCTGTGCCGACTTTGGTAAGATTGTAGCCGCTGCCGCCGCTGCTCAGTGCAGCCGTGGGAGCCGCGCGCACGTCCCAGCGCTGGCTTCCGCCCACGGTGGTGTTGCCTGCGAGCGTGAGGAAACGCAGCGCGTTGTTTTGTCCGCCGGCGCCGTTGTTCACCACGGCACCATTGCCGCCGAAACCAGTTCCCGACGTAGTGACGACTTCAGCCCCAAGATTGACAGCATTGATGTCCAACGTAGCGCCGCTGCCAATCAACGTGCCGCCGACCTCATTGCCCAAGGCGTTCGTAATCGTCGGTCGAACAATGCCGCTGGTGGCGGTGAGCGTGCCGCTGTAATTGGAGTTGTTCAGGGACATCACCAGAACGTTGGTGTTCAGCTTCGCGAACGTTCCATTGCCGACCATCACGTTCGTGAACGTCAAGGTGTCGCTGCGATTGTACGCGAGGATGGCGTTGTTGGTGATCGGACCGCTGCCGAGATTGCCGAATGGCCCGCCAGCTCCGACTTGCAGCGTGCCGCCCTCGATCGTGGTCGTGCCGATGTAGTCGTTGATGTTCGAGTTCACGATGGCCGCGAAGCCAGCGAACCTCTTGCTCAAGCTGCTGTTGCCGCTCAGCTTGCCGGTGCCTTGGAAGGTGTAAATAACGTCGGTGTCATTCTCGATGCGGATGCTGGCCGGCGTCAGGGTACCGACAAGATCAACCGTGGTGGGAAACCCAAAGCTGTCGAATATCACCTGGTCGCCGCCGAAGAACTTCGACGGAGAGCCATTTGTGTCGCTCCAATTTTCCGTGGTCTGCAAGTCCCACAGCGACTCGGCTCCAGGCGCACCACCGAGCCAGAACAAGTCCGCCGCCGCGCCGCCGAGGACTGTCACCGTGATCTTGTTCGGCGTGGTGTTGCTGATGCCGAAAGTGTAGCGCGACACGTTATCGACCACGAAGTTCGCAACAGTGCCACTCAGGATGCCCGTGTAGTTGATCAGCGTGTAGGTGTTGCCCACCGTCAGTAACCCGAGCGGGTTGATGCGAATGGTGGTGGTTCCGGTCAAGTCGAGATTACCTGCGACATTGATGAGATCGTTGATGCCAGATCCTTCGGTCGTGGCCGAGGTAACGTCGTACGAGACGAGACCACCCGAAAGCGCGAGGCCGTTCGTAACGGTGAGCGTTCCCGGGACATTTTCACTTCCCGGAAGAACCGACGCTCCCGTTGGGACCATAATCGATCCGGCCACGGTGCCATTGCCCGCCAACACCTGGCCGCTCGCAAGCGGGTAGTCGCCGGGAACGCGCGAGGTATCAAAAAATGCACCCGCCGAAAGATCGATGCGCGGGCTGCTATTGATGCTGCCGGTCGCCAGCAGCGCGAGACGACCTTGTGATATCCCAGTGCGTCCGGAGTACGTGTTCGTGCCGCCGAGATAGAGCGTGCCAGTGTTCTGTTTCAACAGATTGCCGCTGCCGCTGACCTCGCTCATCAGCGCGATGTTTGCCGTGGCCTGGACGTTTACGTCGCCGTTCAACTGAACCGTGCCGTAGTTGGTGCTGACGTCCGTGCCGCCGCCGGTCGCATTGCGCAGAATGGAAGTGGGCCGCATCACGATCGGCTTGTTGAAGGTCGCCGTTCCGTTCGCCCAGAATGCGAGGGCCGCATTGTTGCTCACGACAATTGTCTTCGTGGGATCCCCCATTCCCGTGGATTCCTGGAACGTCAGCGTGCCTTGAACAATGTCGATGTCGCCCAAACCGGTGTTTCCCAATCGCGTCATCGCAATCTCGATGTTGCCAACCTTGGTGAGCTTGAAGCCATTGCCGACCATCGGGCCGGTTACTGGATCCCAACGGGCACTTCCACCGAACGTCGTGTCGCCCGCCAGCGTGATGCGGCTGCGCAAACCGGTGCCCGAAAGCGCCCCGCCAGTATTGACGACTGCGCCCGCGCCATTGATGCCGGAGCCTTGAATCGTCACCGATTCCAGGCCCGGATTCACGCCGGCCAGATCGAGCGCGGCTCCCGCGGCGATAATGGTTTGTCCGTTTGTGTTACCGAGTGCGGACGCGTTGCCAACGCGCAACACACCTGCATTCACCGTCACATCTCCAATGAAAGTATTCGGCGTGGAAAGCGTGAGCGATGTGGCGCCGTTCTTCACCAAACCTTCCGACATGCCGCCGATCTGCTCCGCGCCAGTGAAGATGTAAGGACGCGTGGCCGAGTTGATGATGATCGAACGCGGGAATACTGCTGCGGTCACGTTAATGTTCGTCGTGAACGCCCCTGAATCATCGAACACCAGTGCGTCGCCCTGAAAGAACCTGTCCGTGGCAGAAGAGTCGGGGTTGAACCAGTTCGATATGGCCAGATCCCAAACTCCGCTTGCGGTTGAATTCCAACGTAGGTTTCCGTTCGTACCGCTGATGGAGGCGTTGATCTGGTTTGTCACCGACTCATCCAGCGCGATCGAATAGCGCGTCGTGTTCGAGATCGTCAGCGAGCCCGCCTTCGCGCCGGAATAATTGATCAACCGATACGTGCCGCCCAGAAGAGGCGCGAGAGGATCAACTGTCACCGTGCTGCTTTGGATGGTGAGATCGCCCGTGATGTCGAGCAGGTCATTGGTCGTCCCGCCGATCGTCGCATCTTTGTTGAGGTCGAATACCAGATTGGCATTCGTGAGTGTGAACGCGCTGGTCGGCGCGAGCGTTCCCACCAGGCCAATCCCGCCCGGCGAAAACCTGCCGCTCAGCACGGTGATGGGCGCCGACACACCTTTGGCTCCGCCCAGCGCGACATACATGTTGCCACCCAGAATGTAGGCGTCACCGTCATTGGTGGAACCCGGAAGCGTCGCTGCATAGGACCAACTGTTGCCCTTCACCACGGCGTTGCTCGTACCCGTGCCGTCAAACACGCCCCAGAGCGTGCGCATGTCAGCCAGATTGTAATCCACGAAAAGGAAGGTGGGCACGGTATAGATGGATCGGAGCTTCGCGGACGGTATGGCTTCGCCTCCCCAGAGTGCGAGATCATCCAGCGTCGCTTGATCAAACGTGTCCATGCGCCCCATCTCGAAGATCGTTGTCGCCGTCACGTTCGACCAACCGTTCACAGCGGAAAAATTCACCGGAACACCGTTGAGAAATGCTGTCGTGTTGACCCCGGTCGTGTTTCCGTCAAAGCGAATGGCAAGGTGATACCACTGCCCGACGCTCATGGCGCCGAAGAGCGCGGGCTGATTGTTGCCGCGCTTGAATGTCATGTTGCCCGTGCGGAAGTATCCCCAGCCCACATTATTTCCGGTGGTAGTGCCCTGGGAGCCGATTCGCATGATGCCGGGGAAAGTTCCGGCCGGCGTGGCGGCATCCATGCGATACCAATAGCTGACCGAGAAGCCTCCATTGAGAGTGAGATTCGTGTGATACGGAACGATCACGCGCCGGCCCGAGCCTGGCGTATTGGCGACCTGCCACGTGAATCCCACCGCGCTTCCAAGCCTTCCCGGAACCCGCGCCGGAGTCTCATTGCCAGTCGCAAAAAAACCGTCGTTGGTTTTCGTCAAGTTTCCCGCCGTGTCGAACACGTTCGTGCCCGTTGTCTCATCGAAATTCCAATACGCGACGAGCGCGCCGCGGCTGGTTTGACAGCACGCCAGCAGCGCGAACGCCACGAGAGCAACACGGAAATACAAAGACGAGAAGCAGTTCTGAAACTGCTGCGAATACACACGATTACGCATAAAATACCTCCTGACGATTTGGTTTGGGAATGGGTGGAAGCTGCTCCCGCACGTGTTGTTGAGTCAAGAACGATCAACGAATCCTGTCATGATTTGAGCAAAATATTCCCATTCCAAACGCGCCAATGCGGCGGTGTCGGACGGAAGGTTTATTGATGAGTCAGCAGGAACGGGAGCGATTGCTGGAGCAGGTGAAAGCCAGCCGACTCATGTTGGTGAAGGCCAGCACGAAGCGCCATGCGAGCTTGGCGGGATGGCGCATCCAGCCCGCCGTGCAGCGACAAATTCGGAATGCCTGAGCCTCCTCCGACCTACGGCGAGAACCCCGTTCCGGAACCGCGCCCTTCTCAGGATTGGCTCGTATCCTTGGCGAGATATCGCTCGATGTGGCGATCGAGATCCGAAAGTCCGCCGGCGCAAGTTGCCGACTCGACACGCTCCACCATTTCCATGCACCAGGCTTCCTCCTCGACCTGTTCACTAATGAACCACTGCATCAGCACCTGGGCTGGATAATCCTTGGCAGCAAGAGCGGCTTCGTAAACCAGGTTCACGCCCTGAGTGTTGCTGTGCTCCATGCTCTGCGCGTGGCGCGCCGCTTCAAGGAGGGATTTGAACTTCGTCTTCGGCGCGGCGATGGCCGTCAACTCAGGGAGAACGCCCCGGTCAATGACGTGGGCGATGAACTTGCCTGCGTGCGCCTGCTCTTCAACGGCCTGCTTGGCAAAATAGCTGGCGAAGCCTTGCAGGTTCCTGTCCTCGCACCAAATGGATAGGGCGCGGTAGCTGTGAGCGGCACCGAGTTCGTGATTGAGCTGACGGTTCAGTTCCGCAAGGACGGTCGCTGGAATGGTTGAGTTTGGCATAGCCGCGGCTGCTTTTACGTCAGGCGCCAGCAGTCCGTCAACGCGATATCAGATGAGCGAGTGCCGGAACAGGGGTGCGTCAAGCTCAGCAAAGGTGCTGTGGGCATGGTCGGAGCCGGGTTTCTCGGACTGAAGTTTCAAAGGGTGACTGGGCGGGTGATGAGGTCGATGACCAGGCGACGGTTAGAAACGTTGCGTTCAATCCAGTCGGCGGAGGTGGCCTCGCGACGTGGGCGACCGATGGCCCAGACGTGTTTGCAGGCGTTGGAGAGCCGCCGGAAGATGCCCAGGACGGCGGTCGCGTTCGGGTGGCGAACTCGGCTCTGGTCCTCCCGGTAAGTCACATCCAAGGTGTGATGCGTGCGGTTCTCCACGCCCCAACGTTGTTGTTCCAAGCGCAACCACTCCGCCTCGTCGAGTTGGCGGCAGCCTCGTGAAGTCACCAGCCAAGTTTTGTGCAATTGCCCCTTTGCTCCGATCTGGCGATCGACACGGGCAATCTGGAGCGCTCCCGCCAAGCCCAGTTCCTTCGGCTCAATCGTCTTGGCGACCATCGCCCGATACTCCGGGCGACCGCCCCGATACCGCTTCTTTTCCACCCGAGGGGGGAACGTCGGCCGGCAGGAGTTGCTGGGCCGTTTTGAGGATCGTCGGTTGGTTGTCCCGGAGAATCATGCTGTAGTCGGCGCCCTGCTCGTAGAGGATCTGGTAGGCCGTCTGGTGCTGCGTGTGCATCCCGTCCAACTGGACGATGCGACCCGTCAGGTCCAGGCGCCGGATTAACGTTTGGGCGGTGGGAATCTCGTTGGTCTTCTGAGCGACCGGCTCAACTCCCTGTAGTCGTTGGCTGGGTTGGGCAATGGCATTGACCAGCATGACATCGCCCCCCCGAACCTCTTTACCGTCGATGACCACCGCATCGGAGGCCGGCGCGGGTCCCAGCAGATCGTTTTGCCACCTCACCGCGATCGCCTCGACCTCCAAGCGAGGAACTTTCTGGAGGACTCGTTGCACGACCGACTCACTGGGAACCTGCGCTTGGCCGGTGTTGGGGTTGATCCAGCACCGCAGGGCGCGACGCTGCAACTTGGTCAGCCGTTTGGCAAAACGACTGACCGACCGGTAGCCTTGTCCGGCTCCCGACAGACACGCCAGGGCGACCATCGCCATGACGGTGGAGAGCCGGTGTCGTTTGCCAATCGGCTTCCGCCAGTCGGCGATTTGATCAAACCGCTCGAAGAGGTTGCGCATGGCCTCCGTGGCCACGGCGCAAGCCGGCGGCGTTTTCTTCTCATAACGCCGGAGAGGCTCGGGCAATTGCTGGGCCCGGAGCCATCCCCAGGCGCGAGCATCCAGCGTTTTTACCCACAGTTCCTTGGGCCGATCATGCCGCTGGTAGAAATCTTCGGCGACCCGCTTGAACCCAGAGCTGTAGCCCAGCGCTTGCCATCCACTGGCCTTATAGGCGGTGGCCCGAAAGAGTTGCCGGTCGACGAAGCTTTCCACCATGACAATGGGATGCCCGTACTCCTTGAGCCAATCGGCAGACAGACGCGCCAGGCAAAGGCTCATGGCCCGAGACGCCAGATTGGGTAGTTGCTCGCGCTCGGCCAGGATGACGAAACGGCTATTCTGCGCCAGCAGGTGTAAGCGTCGTTCCCGTTGTTCTTCTGACCACTCGATGGATTGGTCACGCGCCTTGAGGTGCAGCGCCGGAGCGCTCCACCCCATCAGCGCCAGCCACTGATCTTGGCCGTCGGTCACCACGTAGCCAAGTTGTTCTCCCACCAAGCTGGAGCTTTTGAGGTAATGGTGCTGACGAACCAGTCGGTTCCAGCTGCCTTTCTGCCCAGGGTCGATCAGTTTGACTTGCAGCTCATCCAAGATGGCTTGCTCGTCTCGGTCCGGCATTCGTTTTGGTCTTGGCACCCACTCAGCCAATATTATTCCAAATCAAATGTCCCGAATAATCGCTCCGGACCCAATCCCATCTTCACTTTTTTCACCGGCTTGATGCAGCCTGTCGTCGTGCCGAGAGCGCGAAGGACGCGATGGGAACACTGAATGGAACGGCTGCCCGCCAGTGGTGGCAGATGATTGCGTTGCGCAGGCGGCTCGGACTGAAAGGCATTCTCCTTCACCTGCTTCATGGCTTCGCGAGTCTCCTTCGTCCCCAAATCCTTTGACCTGCCCCAGCCGCTCTCGTAGCTTCTGCGACGCTTTTGACTACATGATTGGATTCATCATCAAGAAAATTATCGGCTCCAAAAACGACCGCGAAGTGAAGCGGTTGCGGATGCGCGTCGATGGCATCAACCGCCTGGAAGCCGAGTTGCAGAACCAATCTGCCGAGGTGCTGCGTCAAAAGACCGCCGCCTGGAAAGAGGAACTTTCGAAGATCACCGACAAAGAAGAGATCGCGCGCCGGCTGGATGAAATCCTTCCCGAAGCCTTCGCCGTGGTGAAGAGCGCCGCGCGTCGGATGTGCGGCACCGACGTCATTGTGCGGGAACGTCCGCTGCCGTGGGAAATGGTTCACTTCGACGTCCAACTCATCGGCGGCATGGCTCTCCACGGCGGGAAGATCGCGGAAATGGCGACCGGCGAAGGCAAGACACTCGTCGCGACTTTACCTGTTTATCTGAATGCGCTCACCGGTCGCGGCGTGCATGTGGTGACAGTGAACGATTACCTCGCGGCCCGCGACGCCGAATGGATGGGTGCGGTTTACAAATTTCTCGGGCTCACGGTGGGCTGTATTCTTCACGATCAATCGCCGGCTGTTCGTCGCGAGCAATACAACTGCGACATTACTTACGGCACGAACGCAGAGTTCGGTTTCGATTATCTGCGCGACAACGGCATGGCATCGCGCGCTGAGGAACAAGTTCAGCGCGGACATTATTTCGCGATCGTCGATGAAGTGGATTCGATCCTGATCGACGAAGCGCGCACGCCGCTGATCATCAGCGGGCCGGCGGTTGTCGGCGTGGAGAACGACCAATACGTTCGCTTCAAGCCCGCCATCGAAAACCTCGTGCGCAATCAGGAGCGGCTGTGCAATCGCTTCCTCAACGAGGCTCAGGACCTCATCAAGAAGTTGCGGCCGGAAGACGGTTCACGTGCGGAACATCCGGCGGAACTGGAGCGCGAGATTGGTTTGCTTCTTTATCGCGTCAAGGTTGGTCAGCCGCGCAGCGTCGGCCTGGCCAGCATTCTTGAAGATCCCGAGAATCTCAAGCTCATGAACAAGGCGGAGCTTGAGCTGCACGCCGACCAGAAGAAGACCGAGCTTTACGCGCAGAAGGAACAGCTCTTCTTCGCCATCGAAGAGAAAAGCCACGACGCCGACCTCACGGAAAAGGGCCGCGAGTTCATGTCGCCTCAAGATCCCGAGGCGTTCGTGCTTCCCGATGTGGCCACGGCTTACACCGAGATCGACATTGATCCAAATCTCGACCCGAAAGAGCGGCTCTCGCGCAAGCAGAAGATCCAGCAGGACTTTGAAGTCAAGGCGCAGCAGATCCACACCATCGCGCAATTGCTCAAGGCCTACGGGCTTTATCAGAAGGACGTTCAATACGTCATCCAGGAGAACAAAGTCATCATCGTCGACGAAAACACCGGACGCCTGATGACGGGCCGCCGCTGGAGCGATGGTTTGCACCAGGCCGTGGAAGCGAAGGAAGGCGTGGAGATCGAACGCGAGACGCAGACGTACGCGACGATCACGATTCAAAATTATTTCCGCCTTTACCTGAAACTCGCCGGCATGACCGGCACTGCCGAAACCGAGGCGGGCGAGTTCAACGACATTTATAAACTCGGCGTGCTTGTCATTCCGACGAACCGCCCCCTCGTGCGCAAGGACAAGCACGACACCGTTTACAAAACGAAGCGCGAGAAGTTCAGCGCCGTTGTCAAAGAGATCAAAGAAGTCCACGCGCAAGGGCGGCCCATTCTCGTCGGCACCGTGAGCGTCGATGTCAGCGAACAGCTCTCGCGCATGTTGAAGAAGGACGGTCTGATCCACTCCGTTCTCAACGCCAAGTATCACCAGCAGGAAGCCGAGATCGTCTCCCGTGCCGGACAGCGCGGCTCCATCACCATCGCCACGAACATGGCCGGCCGCGGCACGGACATTAAGCTCGGCCCCGGCATCGCGGACCTCGGCGGCCTGCACGTGCTCGCGACGGAACGTCACGAGGCGCGTCGCATCGATCGTCAGCTCCGCGGACGTTGCGCGCGCCAGGGCGATCCGGGTTCGTCGCACTTTTTCATCGCACTTGAAGATGATCTCATGCGCCTCTTCGGCTCGGACCGCATCGTGAAAGTCATGGAGCGTGTTGGCCTCGAAGAAGGCCAGGAGCTGGAGCATCCATTGCTCAACCGCTCCATCGAGACGGCGCAAAAACGCGTCGAGCAGCACAACTTCCAGATTCGCAAACGCACGCTCGAGTACGACGACGTGATGAACAAGCAGCGCGAAGTCGTGTACGGCTTCCGCAACGAGATCATTCACGGCGATGACGTGCGCGACCGCCTCATGGACATCATGGAGGAAGTCGTCATTTCGAAGGTGGACGAGTTCACCTCCGTGGAAGATGTGAGCGAGTGGAATCTTCTGGGCCTCACCGATTGGGTGAACCTGAATTTCCCGCTCGGCGTCACGGAAGAGCGATTCAACGAGGTCGCGCAAAATGGCAAGGAAGCGCCGGTTCCGGGCAGCGCCTTCGACGGACTCACTTCGCAACAGTTCGCTCTCTGCGCACATATTGCCGACGCGGTGCGCAAGGCTTATGAGGTCAAGGTCAGCTTCGAGCAGCCGGACGCGCTGAAATCGATCGAGCGCTACACGATCCTGAGCGCGATCGACAAGTTGTGGCAGGAGCACCTCTACAACATGGACTCGCTGCGCAACTCCATCGGCTTGCGCGCCTACGGCCAGCGCGACCCGCTCATCGAGTACAAGGCGGAAGCGTTCAAGATGTTCGACGAGTTGATGGTCAACATCAAAACCGAGGTTTGCCACAACATCTTCCGCAGCGCCTCGAGCATGATGGCGTTCGAGAATTTCCTGAAGAACCTGCCCAAGCAAACGCAGCACGCCAGCGTCAGCACCATCGGCGGCGGCGGCGCGACAGCCAGCGGATCCACCGGAGCCCCGTCCGACATGGTGAGCGAAGCCGTCGACGCCGTATCCAAAGCCAGGCCCGTGCGCGTCGGTCCCAAAGTCGGCCGCAACGACCCTTGCCCATGCGGCAGCGGGAAGAAATTCAAGCAGTGCTGCGGGAAATAGCCCTGCGCGCTTCTGCTTCTGCGTTGAATTGAAAACGCATGACGGCGAGGATCGAGTCTGGTTTGAATGGGAACCATAGGGTTTCTCGCCATGGACATCAACGCCCACGGCATCCCGAATGGTCAGTCGGAACAGTTTTACACCGGCCTCGCCAATGGAGAACTCAAAGACTACCGGATTCGCGGCCGGGAATCGCGCGAAACGATTTATTTCCAGGGGATGTTTCTCCGGCTGGTTCGGGCGTTGGATTTTCTCACCGCACAGCCGGAATGGAACGGACGCACCGTCATTGTCCACGGCAGCAGCCAGGGTGGCGCGCAATCAATCGTCGCGGCTGGCCTCGATCCGCGCGTGACGTTCTACGCGGCCGGAGTGCCCGCGATGTGCGATCACACCGGCGTTATGGCGGGCCGGGTCAACGGCTGGCCGCAAATGGTTCTCACCGGACCAGACGGCAAACCCGATGCGAAAGTCGTGGAGGCGGCGCGTTACTACGATGCGATGAATTTCGCCACGCGCACCAAAGCCGACGGCATTGTCACCGTCGGCTTCATCGATACGACCTGCCCACCCACCAGTGTGTATGCCGCTTACAACGCGCTGCCCGGCAAAAAGGAAATCTTCAACGACCCGCCGAGCACGCACGCCGTTTCGCCGAAGGCCAACGATGCCATGCGCAAAGCGATTCTTCGCCACGCCCGCGAGCGTCAGCCCTGAGTCGAGAAGGGGTAAGTCATCACGAAGCGATGCGCACAAGGTTTACGCATTTGGCAGAATTCGTCAGTGATTTCGTTGTCGGGAAGCAGCCTGCGTTCACGGATGTAATCGCGAACTTGTCTTGATATTGATCAGCGCAATCGATGACACCGGGTGCATCCTGGTTCAAATACGAAATGCTGAACGAGCACAATCTGGGTGAAAGTCGCTTCGCCTCACCGTTGAAACGTAAAGTTTCAGACGATGCACGAATGCACGCGTGCATCGTCGATGATCGAACCCAGTCGCCGCGCACGGATCACTTGTTTGAAGTCGCCGGTCCGCGCGAGAACATTTTCTTCAATCCCGACGTGACTCGCGCCGGCATCGTGACGTGCGGTGGGCTTTGTCCTGGGCTCAACAATGTCATTCGCTCGATCTATCTCGAACTCACGCATCATTACGGCGTGAAGCAGGTGCTCGGATTTCGTGATGGCTTTGGCGGCATCTTGCCGCAGCCAGCCAAACCTCCGATCGCGCTTGATGACGATTACGTGGAAGACATTCACCGCGAAGGTGGAACTGTCCTCGGCACCTCGCGTGGGCCCGTGGACATCGCGGCCGCTGTCACCAACTTGATCGATCGCGACATCAACATCCTGTTCGTCATTGGCGGTGATGGAACGCAACGCGGCGGTTACGAGCTGTATCTTGAAGCCAAACGCCGCGGTCATTCGTTGTCCGTGGTTGGAGTTCCGAAAACGATCGACAACGATATTCCGTTCGTCGCGCGCACATTCGGTTATCTCACCGCCGTCGAAGAAGCCGACAGGGTTCTCAAGTGCGCCCACACCGAAGTGCATAGCGTTCACAACGGAATCGCACTCGTGAAACTGATGGGACGCCATGCGGGTTTCATTGCCGCGAGCGCCACGATTGCGAACCAGGACGTGAACTTCACGCTGGTGCCGGAAGTTCCCTTCGCGCTCGAAGGTGAGAATGGTTTCCTCGCCTGCCTGAAACGCCGCGTCATCAAGCGAGCGCACGCCGTAATCGTCGTGGCGGAAGGTGCAGGCCAGGATATTCTCGCCGCTGATCCACACGACAAGGATGCGTCCGGAAACACGAAGCTCAAAGACATTGGCCCGTATCTGCGCGACCGAATCGAAGAGTATTTCAAGGTGGAGAAAATTCCGTTTGTCTTCCGCTACTTCGATCCCAGCTATCTCGTCCGAAGCGTTCCGGCTGATTCAGAAGATGCGATTCTCTGCGACCATTTCGCACGCAACGCTGTTCACGCCGCGATGGCGGGAAAGACCGGCATCGTCATCGGCCTCTTCCACGATCACTACATTCATGTTCCTGTGGAACTGATCGTGAAAGAAAAGCGGCGGCTCAATCCAGACGGCGGCACGTGGCACGCAGTCCTCGCTGCGACGGGGCAACCGGCGAGCTTCGAGTAGAGGTATCCATCTTCAGCAATCGGCTTACTGATTACCATTCTCGACCTTCAGGAGAAGGGAGCCAATGGTCGGGATTGAGCTAAGTCGGCGTTAATAAATAAAGGTAGCAGCCTATCTGGATGAGTGTGGTCGGATGACGTAGTTCCATTCGCCGTGGAACTTGTTTCGTTCGTATCCGTCCGGCGGAACCAGGTGAGGAGTTGTCAGGCGGCGGGCGATTCGGCCGACGCGCGGGTGCGACGCCAGGCTTGCGGTGTCAGGCGCTTAACTTCTCCAGTAGTCGCCTGGCCCAGGCGCGGCAATACGTCCCATAGATATTCGCGCGTTTCAATTCCCACCCGTGCGCACGTGGCCAGCACGCTTAGGATCGCCGCGATCTTCG
>JBBRBM010000080.1:0-24297 GCA_038205745.1 Verrucomicrobiota bacterium
TCACCTTGGTGAGAAATGCAGGCTAGCGCCGCCGTACGGGAGTGCGCGGTGGTGGTCATGGTTTGGCGAGCGGCGGCGCCGCCGCCACAGGCACCGGTTTGGCGTCGCCATTGTTGCCGCACCATTGCGCGTGTTCCTTCATCAACGTGCGTGCGCTCTCGAGCCACTCAGCACTTCCTTCGGCGAGTCGATCGATCTGAAACGTGGTCAGGATTTGCTGGCCGAAGACAGTCCGGTGCAGGTCGAGAATCGTCGCGCGCGCGCCCGTTAAATACACCGAGTTCGCGCGGGGATTGAAACAGAACATTGTGGGAACCAGTTTTGGAGAAGCGAGCAGGACGCGCAGCTTGTTGCCGACTTGTGGATTCAACTCCGTCATCAGTTCGAATCCACGGCGCGTGATCAGGCAGGCATCGGCTTTGCGGAAAAAAACGGGCAGCACGACGTTGGCGCCTTTGGTCTCGATCCGCACTGTTTCAAAGTAAGTTTCCTTGAGCGGCAGCCCTTCCTTCGCGAGCGTGGTATCCAGCCAGATGTCGGCGAGGTTCATGCGATGGTGCCGGAGGACGGTCAGATTATGCCCGCGAAGCCCCGCCAGATTGGTGATGCCGGAACCGGAATGAACCAGCAGCAGGTATTCCTCAAACGGATCTGTCCCATTGAGGGGAAAGTATAGAAAACCGGTCGACACTTTTTCGCTGAGCGCAATGAACTCGTCAGTCGGCAACGAAGCCCCGTCGATCGTGTCGTTCTGGAAACCCGCAATGACCTCCGCCAACGAGCCGATCGAGGTTCGTGCTTCCGCGTGGATGTCGTTCTGGTTGAACACCATTTGAGTCCATGCCTTGACCGCGGCCCGCGCGTCGTTGTCCCGCAAATCGAGCATCACCCGTTTGCTGAAAAAAATCCGCAATGGTTCATCAGAACCATTCGTGTCGCCGCACCATCCCTGCACAATCATGAAGAACGCGAACAGCAGCGCGGCGATGCGGATCAGCAATGAAGCGCGGCTCGCGGTTCGTTGAAATGATGGCTGCGTGTTCATGTGCTTACCTTTGGGTTGCAGACGGAATCAACGCCTTCACCGCAATGTCCGCGGGGTTGTTCGAGGCGCAGAGCCGCTTATGTTCCGCGAGTAATTCCACGGCGCTGTTGAGCGTCGTTCGCGGAAGCCAATCCACAGGATCCGCCTGAAAAATCGTCAGCACCTGCCGGCCGCGTGTGGTTCGCTGAAAGCCGAGAATGCCAGCGGTGACTTTCTCGAGTTGGGCCGCTGGGTAGTCCCCACGAAAGCAAACCAGGCCACCCACGTAGTGTGGAGATTGCGCGAGGATGCGAAGCTGTTTTCCCACTTGCGGGTTCAACTCAACCATCGATTCAAATCCCCGCCGTGGAACCAGGCAGACGTCCGATGTTCGGAAGAACACCGGGAGAATGATTTTTGCGAGCTTTTTGGCCCGGGTGAAAGCGCCGAAGTGATCGCTCGCTCGATACAGGCCTTGCCGCATCAGGATGACATCGAGCCAGGGCAGCGCGAGCGACATGCGCATGGTTTCAGAGACGAGGAGTTCGCGCCCCTTCAGGTCTGCGATATTCGTGATGCCACTCGCTTCATGCACCAGCAGGAGATACACATCGCCGGCTTCGGCGCCGCGCTCAGCGAGCAGGTTCGTCAGGGAAACCTCACGCTCAACGGTGAGAAGGTTTTTTGTGGTGAGCGTGGCGCAGTCGATTTGCTTGTCTCGAAACGCCCGGGTTAGTGCCTCTGCGCCGGAGAGTGTTGGGACATCGGGATCCACTGCCACCTGGGCGTGATCTGCCAGTGTCTGCATCCAATTACGTAACGCTGCTTTCGCGTCGTTCTCGTTCACCTCAAGCATCAACTGGCTGGACACCGCCATGCGGAAAACCTTGTCGTCTCCGCGAACGCACATCACCGCGAGCAGGCATGCGGCGGCCAGGGCGCGCGCGTGAGGCCGGCGTCGTGAACCGAAATTGCTCAGAAATCTGCCGCTCACGGTTTTGCTTCGAGCTTCTTCCACACCTCGTTGCCCACCACGAGGTTCAGCTTCGATTGCAGCACCACGTAGTCGTAACGCGTCTTGTAGTGGATCGCGCTCATGAACGCCTCGGTGAGCTGGGCGCGAATGACCTTCTCGGTCTCGACCAATTCGTTCTGATACGCGCGGGTGTTCAGGTCGCGGTTCTCAGTGGCGGCTTTCATCGCGTCGAGTGTGGCGTGGTAGGATTTCTTCGTCGCATCGAGACCCACGAACACGTCCTTCACCTGAAGGCCGATGCCTTCCTGCAACAGAAATTTCTGCTCGCGAATTTTGTCGGCGTTGGCGCGCGCCGCCTTGACCCGGTTCTGCGTGAGGAAGCCGTCGAACAGCGGAAACTCCACGACGACTCCCGCCACCCAGCCATCGCGATTGTGCGAGTTCGCCATGCCGGCGTCGTATTCGTTCCACCACGTGTGCAGCTCGCCGGTCAGCGCGACTTTCGGGTAATGTCCGCTCTTCGCCGTGCGCACGGCACCGTTCATCGCGCGGATGCCGGCTTCGAGCCGCGCCCAATCCGGACTGAAGTCGTACGCGGTGCTGACCATTTCGTTGAGAGTGGCGGCGTAAGGCGTGAAGGGAATTTCCTCGTCGGCCGGCTGGATGCTTTCGTTCCACGAGAGGCCCATCGTGTTCGCGAGCGCGGCCTGTGCCATGATCTCGTTGCGCTCGAGTTGCGCGGTCATGGAGCGAAGCGTTTCGACGGAGATTTTGTTGTCGAGGAAATCGGCCTTGGTCACTTTGCCTCCGCCTTCCTTATACATGGTTTCAGTCAGCGACAGAGTGGCTTCCATCCGCGCGAGCGTGTCCTTGCCGAGTTGATGAAGCTGCCGCGCGAGAATGCTGCCGTAATACATTCGCTTCACGCTGTCGGTGATTTCGAGATCGGTGCGACGAAGTTCCTGGCTGGCGGCATCGACGCCGGCCTTACCTTGTTCGCGATAACCTCGGCGCATCCCGCCGTCGTAGATCAGCCACGCCGCGCTGCCGGAGGCGATGACCGAGTCCGGGTCCATGAGCTTCAAGTCCTGGCGGGGCACGGCGAAGTTGCCGACGGGCGTGGGAATGCTCGACGCCGGGAAAACGAAATGCGGCGATTCGTCCATGTGCTGATACGCGCCGCGCACGGTGATTTGCGGCCAGTAGCCTGCGAGCGCCTGATGATGTTGCGCTTCGGCGGCGATTACTGCGAGGCGCGACACGGCGCGCATGTGGTTCTTCTCCATCGCCATCTGAAGGCACTCGTCGAGTTTGAGAACGCGATTCGTTCCGGAGGCCGGCCGCGGAACTTCGGCCGCGCGGCAAAATAACACCGGGATGAGCGTCGCGACCACAGTCGCAAAGAGGACGAGCGCGCTTCGCGATGTTACTCGCAGGTTTACAGGATTCATGCGTTCACTCGCGCGGGAAGACTGAATGGTGCCGGGCGCACGCACGTACCGCAGCCAACCGCTGCGTCGCACTGCGTCAAGGTACACGAGTACGGGCTTCAACCGGACGACATACGCGGTTCATCGGCGAAACCGAGTGCCACTTGAGCATTAAGCCGGAGAAACCAAATGGCGGTGTGGAGAATGCAAGAAAGGCTTCACGCCGCTCTCTCCTGACGCGCTGAGGGGATCGATGTTACGCAAAGAGATTCGTGATCGCTTTGCCCAATCCATCACGCGTCACGTAAAACGGACGCTTCTCCACCTCGTAGGCGAGCTTCGGCGAAATGCCCATCGCGGTGTAAATCGTGGCGTGCAGGTCTTCGATCGTCACGCGGTCCTTGATGGTCTTGAACGGACGCTCAGGCGCAGTTTCGCCGTGAAGGAATCCGCGTTTCATGCCGCCGCCGAACATCAACACGCAGCCCGCATCGGTGAAGTGACGGTGCATGCCGTAATTCTTGATGTCCTCGATCGTGTCGGGAACGGGCACCTGGTCTTTCACCTTGTTGCCCGGCTTGCCTTCGATCAGCGAGTCGCGACTGAACTCGCTTGCGACGACGATCAGCGTGCGATCCAGCATTCCGCGCTGGTCCAGATCGAGCACGAGCTGCGCGATGGGAGCGTCGATGGTCTTCTTCATGTTCGCGGCTTTTTCGTGACCGCTCTCGTGCGTGTCCCAGTTGAGGAACGGGATGTATTCGGTCGTGACTTCAATGTAGCGCGCGCCGGCCTCCGCGAGTCGTCGCGCGAGCAGGCAACCAAGATTGAAGCGGCCAATATTTCCGGCTTCGTAGCTGCCGGTGCGGTTCATATCGGAGTTGTAACGCTTGCCGGGCGTGTAATCCGGCGCGTACTTTTTAATATTCTCCAAAGGATCGAGCGAAAGATCGAACGCCTTCGCCGCGGGCGAACTGAGCAATCGATGCGCGTTGTCCATCGAGCGCACCAGCGAGTCTCGCTGAAAACTGCTGCCGTGCGCCCACACCGGCGAGTTCTCCACCAGCTTGCGGTAGAACTTGTCGCGATTTTCAAACCGCGACGGCGTCATGCCCATCGGCGGACGCACGCCATCCGCCGCCGCTTCCGGGAAAGGCACGTTGAATGGCCCGTATTCGCTCCCCAGAAATCCCGCCGTCGTGAACGCCTTCAACTCTTCGCCCTCACCGAGATCGAAGCGCTGCCCGATGTTGATGAACGCCGGCATGGCAGGATTTTTCGGCCCGAGCGTTCGCGCGATCACCGACCCGATGTGCGGGCACGCCACTGTCTGCGGCGGCGCGTAACCGGTGTGCCAATGAAACTGATGCCGCGAATGCAGAATGAAGCCGAGATCGCCCGCCGTGTAACTGCGAATCAGCGTCGCGCGATCCATCACCTTGGCGATGTTCTCGAGCCCCTGCGAAATCTTGATGTGATCCGACGCCGTGTCGATCGTCGGGAACGTGCTCCACATGGCACCCGGCTTCATGCCTTTCTCGAACGGCGTGTAGCGCTTCGGATCAAACGTCTCCGTCTGCGCCATGCCGCCAGCCATCCAGAGCACGATGATGGTGTCAGCGCGCGGCGCGATCTTTTCCACGGCGTCCTCTGCGAACGCGAACTTCGGGTATCCGGCAGCGAGTGCGCCCAGTGTCGTTGCGCTGGCGGCTTTTAGAAACTCGCGTCGAGAAGCGGAAAGCATTATTGAGTTCATTGTAATATCACACTCGGTTCTGCCAGTAGTCCGGCCGGCGCTTGGGGTGAGCGATGGCATAGACGCGAATGATGTCTTTCTCGACGCGGTAAACAACACGATGCGGAAATTGAGCGAGCGGACAGCGGCGCGTATCGTGAGGTCCGGGTGGAAAACGCATCGGGTTCTCGCGGATTCTCTGGACGGCACGATCCACTGATTCTCTGAATGCGTTGCCGAGTCCCGGGGATCGCTCGTCGTAAAAAGCCACCTCGGCGATGACTTCGACTGAGGCCCGCGGATGGTAGCTTACTTGCACGCAGCGCGGGCTTTGGACATGACTTCCTCATGCGATACACATTCCACTTTGCCTTCTTCCACCTCGCGGATGCGCCGGGCAATCTCGGCAACCCAAGCGCCTGTGAGTTGTTCATCGCCGTCGTCCGATAACGAGTCCACCAACTCGTGAATCAATTTCCGCCGTTCCATCGGCGGGAGATTCAAGGCGTCGGCACGAATGTGTTCCAGAGGCGCACTCATAAGGAATTTCTAGCAACGTTTCATCGTTCAGTAAATCAGTTGAAACTCCGGCAACATCGCGATGCTCCAGAGCAAATCCTCCAAGCCCTCCTGCTTCGCCGGCGTGCCGACCAACTCAGTCGATAGCTTCAATTCGTTTTGACTCGGCGCGCGACCCAGCGCTTTGACGAACAGCTCGCGCACCAAGTCGTCAGCAGAAGTCTTGTGGCTCGCGAGCAGCTTCCCGGCGCCGCGCTTCAGCACTTTGTCGAGTGTGTCGCCATTGGTGAGTTCCAACGCCTGCAACGTCGTCGCCGCGCTGGCGCGAGTCGTTGTGATCTGTTCGCGATTCGGACGTCCGAGCGCGAGCATCATTGGATCGGCTGCGACCAGACCGGCGCGAACCACGCCATGCACATCCGCGAGCGAGAGTGCCTGTTCCAGCTTAGCCGCGATATTCCAGGTCGCGAGATCAGCACCGCCGAGCTCGGCCGCCGTGTGCCAGTCTGATGGAACGAAGTTCAACTGCTCCCAATCCTTTTGCTTCGTCTTCGACCAACGCCACGAAGCGTCCGAGACAATCTCGTTCGTGGTCTCTCCACGCACGCGCGCCGCGAAGATCAATCCGGCGGGATTGGCATCGCTTTCCTTCGGAGTGTCGCCAGCCCGCGGCGGCTTGTTGTCCGGCGTGTGATTCACTGCCGCGATCGTGATCAGGTTTTCGCCCACGCGCAGATGAGGTTTGAGATTGGCGTAACTCGGCTGGCCGAAATCCTTCCCGCTCATGACCTTGGTTCCGTTCACGTAAAGCGTGAAGCTGTTGTCGCACGCGATCACCGCGCTCGCGTCGTCCGGGAGTGAAGCGAGCGTGAATGTCTTGCGCAGGTAAATCGTTTCGGCGAGCGCCTTCTTCTCCGCTCCGGCTTCGCTCCAAATCCACTTCGTTGATTTCGGTACGCGACCGCCATCGTGGCCGCTGCTGAAATCAAAAGTAGCCGCGGGCTGCTCGTACCACACGCCAGTCAGCGCACCGAGCGCATCGCGAAACTGCTCGGCGCTCATCCGCCGAATCGCCGGCCCATGGAACACAAACGATTTGTCCGTTTGCTCGCCAAGATTCACCGGCGGCAACTGATACGCACGCGAAGTGAGAATCCACCGCATCGTGCGTTTGAGGTCGTAGCCATTCTCGGCGAGGTCTTCCGCGAGCCAGTCCAGCACGTCCTTGTTCCACGCCGGCGAATCCATTTCGTCCACCGGATCGACGAGACCGCGCCCCATGAACTTCGCCCACAAGCGATTCACAATCGTGCGCGTCACGCGGCCGTCGCGCTTCGAGGTTAAGAGTGTCGCGAGTTGTTTGCGCTGTTCTGCTTTGGTGGCACTGGTGTCGATGTCGCCCAACTCCGAGTAGAGGAATTTCACTTTGGCGAACTTTCCCGTCGGCTTGTCGCACTCGGCGATCTCCAGCTTGTCCGCCGCGTAAATCGCCGCGATGCCGTACGAATCGGCGAGCGTGTAGTCGTTGATGAAACTGTCGTGGCACGAAGCGCACTTGAGGTTCACCCCCATGAACACTTGTCCGATGCTCTGCGCCGCCTGCATCGGCGGCACCTGGCTCGCGTTCACCGCGCCCCGCCAGGAGATGCCATTCGCAAAGCCTTCCGACTCCTTCGTGGGATCCACGAGCTGCGCCACGATGCGGTCGTACGGCATGTTGGTCATCAGCGCCGAGAAGAGCCACGCGCTGATCTGCTTTCGCCCGCCATCGATGTAGCCGGTGCCGCGATAATCGTTGCGCAACAAGTCGTTCCAAAAACTCAGCCAGTGCTCGGCGTAGCGGCGGTTCTCGCCGAGAAGTCTTGAAACGAGCCGCTCGCGCTTGTCGGCACCGTTGTCCGACTCGAATTGTTTCAACTCCTGCGGCAAAGGCAGCAATCCAATCACATCGAGATACACGCGTCGCGCAAACGCGCGATCGTCAATGAGCTTCGCGTTCGTGATCTCCGGCACTGTGCGCGCGAGCAGGCGGTCGATTGGATTTCGTTGCTCGCCGCTGGGCAGCTCCGGCTTGCGTGGTAGCAGATTATTCACCTGCGCCTTCTTGAACGTGATGTCCGCCGGCCATTTCGCGCCTTGATCGATCCAGGCGCGCAACAACGAGATTTGCTCCGGCTTCAACTTCGAGCCTTTCTTCGGCATCACGTTGTCGGGATCAAATCCAGCGACGAGTTCGATGAGCAAACTTTCCGCGCTCTTGCCGGCGACGACCGGCGCGCCTGAGTCCCCGCCCTTGGTGAACGCGTCGCGTGTTTCGAGTGAGAACCCGCCCTTATCCTTTCCCTTGCCATGACACTTCACGCAGGCCGCGTCGAAGATCGGTTTCACGTCGCGCACGAACTCGACTTGCTTTGCCGCTGGCGAAGGAAGTTTTGCCACCTGATCAGGAGTGAGTTTCGCGCTCGCCGCGACCATGGTCGCAAGCAACAAAACGCCTGCACTCATTTGGGATTGGAAACTCATCGCCGTCAAAACTACCGAGCGATGCGCGTTAAAACAAACGGAAGTTCAGCGCTTCCCTTTACCGCCACTGCCCCGTGAGCGTGAAGGCCGCCCAGAAATACGGATTGGAAAAATCGGTCTCCTTCTTGTCGCGCAGCAACGACAACTGCGCTGCGCGCCAGGCTTCCGCGCGCGGTTCGCCGGCCCGCCAGCGGCGCATGAACTCCGTCATTAAGCGGCTCGTCGCCGCGTCGCTCACTTTCCAATGGCTCGCCAGCACCGTCTCCGCGCCGGCGATGCGGAAGGCGCGGCGCAACGACATCACGCCCTCGCCGATCTTCACCTCGCCCGCGCCGGAATCGCACGCGCTCAGGATCACCAGTTCCGTGCCTTGCAGATTGAGCAGCGACGCTTCGAGTCCGGTCAACAAACCATCTTCCACTTCGACATTCGCAACTCGCAATTCGGACTTCACCCGGTTCGCCCCCGCCAGCGCGATGCCGCACCGCACCAGCGGATTCTCCCAATCGTTCGGAGTCCCGCCTTCAGGCGGTCCGGGCCGCGTGAACGCGGAACTCCAAACCAAAGGCGATGCATTCGTCCGCTTGAACTCCTGATCAGAAAGAAAAAATCCATGCGTGGCCAGATGCAGCACGCGCGGCGAAACCACCGCCTTCAACTCCGCCTCCCGCGCCTCCGCGCCGAGACGCAGCACGCAATCCTCACCCAGCAACTTCGCCACCCCGCGCGCCTCCTGTTCCGAACCGGGCAGCGCCGTGAACCGAATCCCCCGATACGACCGGCTCACCCTCTTCGTAGCAGCCGACGTAAGGAGGCTCTGATCAATTGCAGATTGCGGATTGCGGATTGCAGATTTTCCAGATGGAGCCTCCTCACGTCGGCTGCTACGGGACAAATCCAAATCAAGATCCGGATTCCCCATGACCAACGATTTGGAACTTTGAACTCTGGCCTTCGAACCGTCCTCGCCTCGTAGCGCGAGGCGGGCCACCTCGCGCCCGCTGCCGACGTAGCTGATGGTTTTCTCCTCGACCAGATACCGGGGCGGCCCGCCGGGTTTGGACACCAGCAGCATCTCGAACGGCAGCCGGCTCAACTGTCCGTCCGGGCAGACGATGAGATGCGAGACGTTCGTGAGGTGCGGCGCGAGCGGCGCATACACCAGCCCGCTCACCCGCTGCAACGCCGCCGCCAAATCCGGCGCGCGAAACTGCCCCGCGCCCATGCGCCTTGTGATGGTTTCAATCGCGGCATCAATCGGCTGCGCCTCGCCCAAGTCCACGCGCTGCACGACCACGTTGGTCGAGTCCTTCGCCAGCGGGAAAGTGAGGTAGGCGGCGTAGCGCTGTTCCTTCCATCGGTTCGTCTTGGCGGTGAAATCGTAGCGATAATAGCAAACGAAGTCCGCCAACACGGAATCTGCCGGCAGACCGCGAGCGACCTCGATCAACGTCAGGTTTCGCTCCCGAATCATTTGTGCGACCAAGCCGTTTTGCTCGGCGATTGCTTCTTCGAGCTTTGTCTTCGCGCTCTGCAATTGACGGCGTCGAGCATCGCGCGGCACAGGATCGAGATTATTTTCCGGCAAGCGGTCTAATAGCTTCTGCGTCGCATCAAGCCGTCCGCGCAATTCGCGGGTGGAGGTCCGCGAGTCTGTTTCCAAGGCCGCTTGTGTTGCCTGCACTTCTTCCACCAAGGCCTTGCATGATGCCAGTTGTTCCGCCGCTTCGGACTGAACGGCAACGGCATTTGAAAAACCGAGCGCATAGAGGGAATGGAAAAGTTCAGTCCTGAAATACATTTGATCGGCCAACCTCAAACCTCCGTCGGCACTGGGTCTGGACATTTGCCCGGCCAGGTAATCTTTCTGCAAACGTAAGGCCGTCATGAACGGATCAACCGCGTCTCCAAAGTCGCCGGCCCGACAGAGCGCAAGCCCGGCCGCTTCCAATTCGTTGCCAACGGTGGGGTGCTCTGACCCAAACACTCTTGATCGAACCAAAGCGCTTGTGCTGTGCAGGCTCACGGCTGTGTATTCATCCCCCATGCCAGCATAAACCCTCGCCGCTGTGCTCAGGGTTTCAGCCATCGCGGGATGGTAACGACCAAAGAAATTCGTTTTGATCGAACGAGCGAGCGAGACCAGGTGCATTGCGTGTTTGAATTCGCCACGGTCGCACTGGAGCTTTGCATATTCCTCGGCCACTTCCGCAGTTGCAGGATGATCTTTCCCGAAGGCTCTGTTGCGGATCGCGGCGGCTTCGGTGATCAACTCGCTCGCCCCGTCCAAGTCTCCGAGACTTCGCGTAAAGCTGCCCCAGTTCAATAAAACTGTCGCCAACGCCGGGCTGTTTTTACCGAGCGATTTGTCGAGCACCAAGGCAGCGTCTTTGAACAACGTCGAGACATCATCGTCTTTGCAGATAGCGATGAACACCAGCGCAAGGTTGTTGAGGGTCGCTGCGTAAGCGGGACTTTCAACACCAACACGTTTTTCGCGGATTGCGAGGCAGCGCCGAAAAAATCCCTCCGCTTCAGAATAATTGCCGAGACGATACTGGATGACGCCCAGCGAATTGAGAGTGATCGCGCCAACCGCGCTGTCGTTACCAAGGGTTTTTTCCAGTGTGCGGAGATTGGCTTGGAGAAGAGGTAAAGCCTCCTCATACATGCCGGCTTGTTGATAGATGAAGGCCAAGGAATCTCGCACATGCGCTAAAACAAGATGCTCTGGACCGTAACAGTTGGTCAGAACCGCCAGACTTGATTCGCAAAGCTGAATGGCCTTCTCGTATTCGCCTGACACGGCGGTCACTTGGGCCTCCAGCCACCGATTCACGCCGAACAGAGAACTCTGCGGCCCGGCAATTCTCTCGATGATTGTTGAACTCTGCATCAGAAGCTCCCGTGCTTGAGCAGTGTCGCCTTCGGTCAGCCGTATCATGGCTTGCACCCGCAGCCTCATCGCAGAAACGGTATTGTTGGTGCCGCCATGTTCAACACGCGCGGCCATCGCGTGGGCCAGAGCGGTTTTGGCCTCGCTCACGTTTCCGCGCAGGAGGAGAGCCTCGGCCCGGACGAGTTGAATGCGTGCGACCACTGGATGGTTCGTTCCGAGGATCGTCTCCGCTCGGGACTGTGCGCGCATGAAGGCAACGTCTGATCCCTGAGTGTCGCCCATGAATGACAGCCATTGAGCTTTGGTGGTCAGCAGAATCGCAGCATCCTTCTCCTTGGCCTTGGACAACTGCTCGACGTTGCTGATGGCGGTCTCTATCTTTTGCAGAGCGAGGACATAATTTCCCGCGTAGAAAAGTTCCATGACATCCCTGTGTGCTTTTTCTCCCTCTGGGTAGGAAATCAGCAACTCATCCCCAAATAATTCGTGGACGTATGGGCGTTGAGGAGACGCTGCAAGTCGCGTGACGTTCATGGTACATGTCAGCCAGAGAACTCCAAGGACGCACAGGAACAGGCGCTGGCTATTGATTCGATTGGCCACAGAGTCGAGTGAAGGACGTTTTCCGTAGCAAAATCAACATTCGGTTGCATCAGTCAGTAACGCAGCTCGCGAGGCTTTGTCCACGAAAGGGCCGGCTTCTGTTTTGCCAACAGCTTCGGCCATCACGTGGACAAAGAACTCGCGCTGAAATCATTCGTTCACTACCGCAGCACGCGAACCGTGCCGTAGCCGCGATAGCTCAGGTTGTCGGTGACGGTGTGGTTGGCGGGCGTGCGGACGTGCGGGTCCACGAGCGTCCCGTCGCTCCGGGTGCAGCCGCGCACGCCCACGGACGGAGCAGCGGAGTAGGGGTTGCGATAGACGTAGCTGGAACGAGTGGTGCCACCGAGCGAGCCAGAGCCGGAGCGGTAGTGCGGCGCGACGTAGCTGCCGTTGCTGCGGACGTGGCCGCGCACGGAACTGGCCTGCGTGGCGACGGCCGTGAGCAACAGCGCGGCGGTAAGAACGAATCGAGTGAATGTTTTCATGGATTTGGTGCGGTTGAGTTTTCGTTGAGGAATAGTGGGCAGTTCAGTAGCCGAAGGAATTGACGCGGTGGGGCAGGCGGTAAGCCTCGCTGCCAAACGAGGGCAGCGGGCGAGCCATCCCAGAGTCGTAATTGCGCGGCGCGACGTAGCCGGGCTGCTGCGACGGATAGCCGCGATAGCTGAGGTTGTCGTACGGAGTGTCATTGGCCGGCGTGCGGTAATGCGGGTTGACGTAGCTGCCGCTGCTGCGGAAGTAGCCGTTGACCCATTCCGCGTGGGAATTGGCGGCAGTAGCGAGCAGGGCGACGGCGAGGGTGATCTTGGTCAGTGTTTTCATGGTTCGTTTCTTTCAGTTGAAGGCTGTCTCGCGGTGCGGTCCCGCACGGCGGGACTCTTTGAGTTTGTTCACCCGGAACAGCCTTCATCCCCTGCATCGCAAACGGCGCGGGGTTTCTTACAAAAAAGTTTTTGAACCAAGGATGAACACAGATGGGGACGGATGCGGAAAGCGGCAGCTCCTTGAGTGGTGGGGTGAGACTCCGGTCGAACCCTCACTGCCGCCACCGGCGGCGCGAGCAGAGCGAGCTTCCCAAGTGGACGTGGTGGGCCGAGGAAGATACTCGCTGGGCTCGCCTCGCTGCGCTCGAAATGGGGTTCGACGGAGTCTCACCCCACCGTTTCAGGGTGCTCGGCTGCTCCGGGGTGGACCAACCCTCACTTCTCGTCACCGGGCAGCGGCGGGGCGTCTGGAACTTCGGCGAGGATTTCACGGAGGTCGTCGGGACGGCCGCGGCGGGCGCGCGTCTCCATGTCGTCGCGCACTTTCCACGCGCTCAATTGGGCGGAGAGCGCGAGGGCAACGATTTGATCCAGGGTCGTCTTTTCCTTCACCGCCGCGTCGGCGGCCAACTGGGCGAGGTAATCGGGCACCTGGGCCTGAATCGTTTTCATGCGCGTAGTATCGCCAAAAATTCGCGCGGGGCAATCAGGTTAATGCCGAGGGTTCGGGCAGGGACCAGGTGCCGGGTGTTGTGGCTGACGAGATATTCAGCGCGGGCCTCGACCGAGAGTTGCACCAGAGCTTCGTCGTCGGGGTCGGTCAACACGGACAGCCAAGTTTCCGAAGGGTGGCGGCGTTCGGCCAGGGTGCAGAGCGCATCGAGCAACCGGTTGATGCGTTCGTCGGTGAGTCGAAGCACGTCCGCTTCACGTTTTAGAATTTCCTCGTACTCAGTCAGGACGGTGTTGCTGAGGACGAGCGTCCACCGCCGTTGCCACAGCGCGTCGAGGATGGCGTGGGAAGCGCCGTGTCGGGAGCGCAAGGCCGCGTACAGAACATTTGTATCCATGACGGCGCGCGGAGGCATAGGCAGAGGCTCGGCATTTCATTTACGGCGGTCAATGGCGTTCAATGCTTCGACGTGCCGTAGCCGCGCACGCTCACCGAGGGAGTCGTCGCGTAGGGATTGCGATACACGTAGCTGGATCGGGAGCTTCCTCCATACGAACTGTGGCTGCTGCTACTGCGGCCGTAGACCCGAGCGTTGGCGTTTCCTGCGGTGAAGCTGGCGAGCAACAGCGCGGCGGCGAGGGCGAATCGAGTGAGTGTTTTCATGGCGTTCGGCGTGGTTGAGTTTTCGTCGTGGATTTGAGTCTGTGTGCTCTTACCAGCCGTAAACGCTGCGGCGCAGGGGGCGCACGATCTGATCGCTCTCAAACGAGGGCAATGGCCGGATGGTTCCGGAGTCGTAGGTGCGCGGCGAGACGTAGCCCGGCTGTTGCGACGGATAGCTGCGGTAACTGAGGTTGTCGTACGGAGTGTCATTGGCCGGCGTGCGGTAATGCGGGTTGACGTAGCTGCCGCTGCTGCGGAAGTAGCCGTTGACCCATTCCGCGTGGGAATTGGCGGCGGTGGCGAGCAGGGCGACGGCGAGGGTGATCTTGGTCAGTGTTTCATGGTTCGTTTCTTTCAGTTGAAGGCTGTCTCGCGGTGCGGTCCCGCACGGCGGGACTCTTTGAGTTTGTTCACCCGGAACAGCCTTCACCCCTGCATCGCAAAGGGCGGCGGGGTTTCTTACAAAAAAGTTTTCCAACCACGGATGACACGGATGTAGAAAGCGGCGACTCCCTCTACTCAACGGGGAGAGGGCTGGGGTGAGGGGTGAGAACGTAGAGAGTCATTGCAGTGGCGAAAGTCTCCGTCGTCACCACCCCTCCCCCTCAATCCCTCTCCCCGTTGAGGGGAGAGGGAAGTCAGCCGGAGTGGATCGCAAAGGCCAATTGATCGCGCTGCTTTGCGTTCTTTCGCGGCTAAAAATCCGTGTCCATCTTGGGTCTCTTTTTGATCAGAGCCTCGTGACCTCGGCTGCTACGGCGGGGTGTCGCGCGCTTGCAAACGGGTTGAGGCAAACGCATAGTTTCGCGCACTGGCATGAAGGCCACACCGACACGCATCGAACTGGGACGGCACATCGTAGCGGATCCGAAAATCTGCGGCGGGCAGCCGACGTTCAAGGGCACGCGCATCATGGTGTGGATCGTCCTGGCCCAGATCGAACGCGGTCTCACCTGGGTGCAAATCGTTCGCGAGTGGGACGGCAAGGTTTCAAAGGATGCCATCGCGGAGTCGATCGCGATTTCGCGATGGGTGGAAAAGCACAAGCCGTTCAAGGGATTCCATGTTGGTGCTCGACGAAAACCTGCCCGCCGAACAACGGCTCTGGCTGCGTAAGTGGCGCGTTCGCTTCCGAGTCGTGGGAGTGGATGTCGCTCTGCTGGGCACTCAGGATGAGAATCTGATTTCGCTTCTGCATTGTCTGCCGCAGCCGACGTTCTTCACTTTGGATCAAGATTTCCATCGAACCCGCTGGGCACATGCCTCGTATGGCCTGGTGTGGCTGGATGTCGAAGACGATCAAGCGGCGGAATTCATCCGGCGTTTTCTGCGGCATCCGGCCTTCGACACGCAGGCGAAACGAATGGGAATCGTGGCGCGAGTCCATCCTGGTGGCGTGCGCTTCTGGAAAGTGAAGCAACGTGGGGCGCAATTGGTCGCATGGCACCACCCATGAGCGCGCCAAATCTCGACGCGTTGCGGCGCGGCGAATCCGCCGCGTGGGACCAAGCATTCGCGTGGCTGTGGCCCGCGGTCTTCGCGGTGGCAAAATTGAAACTCCAGCCGTTCCTGCCGGATGAAATCGAGGACGTGGCAATCGAATCCTTGGAAGCACTGGTGGAAAAGGTGCGCGACGTGAAGTCGGTCGAGGAATTGAAGCCGCTGGCGGCGAGCATCGCGCATCATCGCGCGGTGAGTCTGCTGCGGGAGCGGTTCGCGCAGAAGCGCGGCGAGGGCAAGACGGATTCACTGGATGCCACCACGGAGGACGGAGACGCGAAACACGATCCGGCGTCGCAGGACTCGCCGCTGGATGCGCTGGCGGAAAAGGAACTGGCGGAGCGTTTGCAAAAATCCCTCGGCGCGCTCAAGCCGCCGCTGGGTGATGTGCTGACGGATTTTTTCCTGCACGGCTGGCGTTACGAGGATATCGCGCGGAAACACGGAATCGCCGTCGGGTCGGTCGGCGTCTATCTGAAGCGCGGGCTGGAAACCCTGCGGCGCATCTGGGGCGCGCGGGAAGATAGTTGAAAGAAACAAGCGAGATTTTGCGATGCACTCAATGAATGATGAACGCTTTTTCGACCTGGCCATGAAGGTCATCGCGCGCCAATGCACGGACGCGGAGGGCGTGGAGTTCGACGCGCTGCTCGCCGGCCGGCCGGGGTTGAAGGCTGAGTTTGAACGCTTGCAGGCGGACGCCAGGCTGGTGCGCGAGGTGGCCCCGCTTCATGCCGCCGTGGATGCGACACAGCCGGAGTTCCCCGCCTATGCACGCGAGCGTTTGCAGGCGCAAGTGCGGCGAACACTTGGCGGCACATCGACAACGAAGCGGCGCGGTTGGAACTGGCGCTGGGCGTTCGGAGTCGCAGGTGCGGCGGCTGTGATTCTTGCGATGCTGTCGGTGTTCAATCCATCGAAGCCCGTAACTCAAGTCGCCATGCTCGACATCCCCGGCGGCATACGCGGTGCGGACACGAATCAGATGGAGTTGGTGCGTCAGAGATGGAAGGACGCGCGAGTATTTTCCAACGCGGACGAATTTGCAGCGTGGGAGCGTCAGCAACCTCTAGGTCGCGCGGACTTCGCGAAAATCATTTACGACCGGGCGGCGGCGGAAGTCCGCGTGGCGGGTCGCGCGGGCGGCAAAAGTTTCAGCAAGATCATTCCGGTGGAGAAAGATTTGGCCATCACGTTGGATGAAGCGGTCGCATTCGTGCGGGAACAATTCGGCCGTTGACGGGAGGGAAGCTATAGCGATCGGATGCAGTGCGATGGCGGAACCGCGACAATCGTCGCAAGCAACAAGACGCCTCCACTCATTTGGGATTGGAAACTCATCGCTGCCAAAACTATCGAGCGAGGCGCGTGAAAACAAACTGAAGTTCCATCTGGAGCGATGGATTAAATACATGCGAGTGCTCAGCGTCGAACCATGCGATGAAAACCTCTGCCGCCGCGTTGTTGTCCATGCTGCTTGCCGTTCAGTCGATCTCCGCCGCGCACTCGGAGCTTTGGGGCGGGCGAGGTGAGAAGTGGTCGGCCCCAAGTCGCCTGCCGGATTTCTCCTTCGCCGGCTATCGGCGTGGAGAGAAGTCGCTGCCTCAAATCCCGCGCGGCGTGAGCGTGAAGGAGTTCGGCGCGAAAGGGGATGGAGTCGCGGATGATTCGCAGGCGTTTCTTGATGCGATTGCGCAGGTGAAGAGTGGCGCAATCGAAATTCCGCCGGGGCGCTACAAGATTACAAAGATTCTGGAGATTACGCGGTCGAACGTTGTGCTGCGCGGCGCTGGCATGGACAAAACAATTTTGTTCTTCCCTGTCCCACTGAACGACATCAAGCCAAACATGGGCGCGACCACGACGGGCCAGCCGACGTCGAATTACTCATGGTCAGGCGGGTTCATTGTGCTCCGCGGAAGTTTCGGTTCGCGGAAGCTCGCCGACTTCACGGCGATCGGGCTCCGCGGCGCGAACGTGATCGAGGTCAGCTCCGCATCTGATTTGCGCGTCGGACAAGAGGTCGAGGTGTTTGAATCCGATACGCCCGCGAACACGCTCGCCGTGCATCTTTATTCCGGCGACTCCGGCCCGGTGCAGAACCTGAAAGGTCGCGTAAGAGTTTCCCTGATCGCGAGAATAACGAAGCTCGACGGAAATCGCGTTCACATTGACCGCTCGCTTCGCTGCGATTTCCGCCCGGAGTGGAAAGCGCAGGTTCGCACTTTCGCGCCGACCGTCACTGAATCTGGCGTTGAGGGAATCTGTTTCGAATTCCCCGACGGGACTTACAAAGGCCATTTCACCGAACTCGGCTTCAATCCAATCGCGTTCAGCGGCGTCGCACACTGTTGGGCGCGTGACGTGAAAACTGTGAACGCCGACAGCGGGCCATTCATCGGCGGTCATTTCAACACCGTGCAGGGTCTTGTGATGGAATCGCGCCGCAAGGTGGACAACCAGAATTGCACCGGGCACCACGGTGTCTCGCTGGGTGGAAGCGATAATCTTCTGACCGACTTCGATATTCGCATGCGCTACATCCATGACATCACCGTGAGCAATGGCTCGGCTGGAAACGTCGCGTCGCGCGGACGTGGCCTGGATCTCGCGCTGGATCATCATCGCTACGCGCCCATTGAAAACCTTTTCTGCAACCTCGACGCCGGAGCGGGAACGCGTTTGTGGAAATGCGGCGGCGGCGCTGATCTCGGCAAGCACTGCGGCGCGCGGGGAACGTTCTGGAATATTCGCGCCGCGAAGCCGTTGACGTATCCGCCTGCTGCGTTTGGTCCGCCGTCGATGAATCTTGTCGCGCTCGAAACGACGCAGCCTTCAGTCACGCAAGTTGACGGCAAGTGGTTTGAAGCGATCAAGCCGGCTGAATTGCTGCCACAGGATTTGCACGCCAGCCAACGCGCCAGGCGCATGGGAAACTGACGCGTTCTCCCGCCGCGGGCGGTGGTCGTCACTGGCCAAAATCACTTCGCCAGCGCGACCAAATAGCGTTGGAACCGCGCGGTCTCGTCCGCGAGTTCGTTGTGGAGGTAAATCTGGTGCAGGTTCGCGCACATGCGCAGCAACATGCGCCGCGGGGTCACCGGCGCGAGGTAGCCTTCTTCGAGGCCGTGATGGGTGTGCAGCAGGTACTTGATGCAGTCGGCTTTCGTCAGCAGCTTCCCGCGATTGAAAGCGTCGACGTAAATCTCCGCCGTCGAGGTTTGGTAGCGGCAGACAAAATGGCCCGGCAGTCCGATGCCCGTGATTGGCAGCTTCAGCCGACGGCCGAGCAACAGGTAAACCGTGCAGAGGCTGATCGGATTGCCTGTGCGCTTATCCATCACGCGGTTGAGGTAGCTGTTGTCGGGATCGTAGTAGTTCGCCTCGTTGGGTGAGAAATGAAGTTCGTTGAAGAGATAGCGATTCAGCGTGTCCAGAATCTCCTCGGCGTTCCCGGTGAAATTGATCCGCGTGCGGAGGACTGCGGCGTAGGCGTCGAGCAGCGCGTCGTAAGCGGCCACGTTGATCTCGGGATATTGCGTCCGCGCGAGCAGCCAGACGCCTTCTTCGAGAGGCAAATCCTCACCGCGACTCGCGCAGAAACCGGTGAAGCGTTCGTCGCAGGCTTTGCGTTCAAAGGACCTGATGATCTGTCGAGCCCGCCGACGTAAAAGCGCGTCATCACTGATCGTATAAGGACGGAGCCAATTCACGACCTCGGGGCCGAAGGAAACGAGCTTGGAGTGGACGGTCTCAAACACGGCGACATCTTCATCGCCAAGCAGGCTGATGAGTGCGGTGCGCTGGCTGTCGGATAGCCGCTCGGTCCCTTTGATTGGCGCTGTCGCTCGCATTTGCGTTTCGGTTGCCGCCGAAACATCGCCCATGCGTTGCGTTTGTCGAAAGAATTTTTTGAAGGCCAGTAATCAGTGAATCAGTAATCAGTGAGTCAGTAATCAGTGAGTCAGTAATCAGTGAATCAGTGGGCGCAGCGTTCCCTTTCACTGAATACTGTTTCACGGTTCACTGATTACTTCTCTGTCCATCCGCCCAAGCCACGTATCTCTCCCGCCGCTGCATAATCGCGCGCACGTATTTGCGCGTTCCGGGAAAGCCGATCTGTTGAATGAAATCATCGCTGTTCGTGACCGCGCTCCCTTTCAGCCACTTCAATACATTGCCCCGGCCGGCGTTGTAGTCGGCAAGCCCGTAAGGAATGGGGTTGTCGGTATTCGGATAGCGCTTCAGCAGTTTGCCGAGATACCACGTGCCGCAATCGATGTTCCGCGCAGGATCGGCGAGAACGAAGTCAGAGAAGTTCGTGATCCGCTGCGCGCCCGCCCATTCGAGCCCGGTGTCAGGCATGATTTGCATGAGGCCGATCTCGCCCTTTCCACCGCGTGCGTCAGGCTGAAACCGGCTTTCCTGCCAGATCACCGCCTTGATCAGCGCCGCATCCACTCCGTGCTTTCGCGCGGCAGCGAGGATGTGCTTGTCCTGCCGATGCTCACGCCGCATCCGCCACAAATATTCAGAAACGAAGATGACCAGCATCACGCCGACGAAAATCAGGGCGGCACGTTTGAACTGTTTCATTCGTGGTGAACCACGGAAGGCACGGAATGCTTTTTCGCGTGCTCCGTGCTTCTCAAGGTGGTGTCGTCGACCGGCGCTCCCAAATCAAATCACCGAGCCGCAAGTTCAGCTTCTCCTGGTCGCCGGTCACATCATTGATCGTGCCGAGGAAATCACCCGCGCGATTCAAAAGGTCCGCGCGCTTCTCGCTCTCGCTCACGACGCGAATGAGTTGATGTTCCGTCATGCCGATTCCCGGTCCGGTCACGTCGTTGTTGTCTTCCATCTCCAGCCAGAACTCGATGCGCGTACCCTCTGCAAGCGCCGGCTGGAAGTCGCGGATCTTCCATTCGTAACGATTGCGCATCTCGCGCACCACGTTCGTGCCGACATCCAAATCGATCACCTTGATTTCCGCGTCGTCTGTCTCGCCGATCTTGTAGCGAAGGCGCGCCTTGGAAATCTGGAAGTCGTCATTCGCCTCGAACGCCACATCGAGGATTGCGTAGCGCGTCACGAGTTCCTCTTTGCGATCCGGGTACGTGATCTTCACCTTTGGCGCGCGATCCGGCACCACGTCGATGCGGTACACCGCCGAGTCGCGCGACTCCATGGCCCCGGTGTCCACCATCTCGATCGAAAATCCGGTCAGCCCTTTCGGCGGCACGTTGAATTCACCGCGCATCTCCCGTTGGTTCTTCGCGTCAATTTGCATCGGGACGTCGTTGGACAGCCCTGTGAGGTGGATGAACGCCTTCGTGATGTTTGTCGTGGCGGTCGCAACGACTTTCAGTTTGCTCCCGGCCAGCAGCGTCAAATCGCCAAGCGGCCGCTTCGCATTCGGGAGTTGAGTGTAAGCGGGATAAACCTGTTCGCAATTCACCGTCGCCGCGCTCGGTCTCGGAACGACCACGATCTCGTGCGACTTTGTCGTGCCGTCGTTCAACTGCACGGTGTAAGTGAACGTCTGCTGAACGTTCTCCAGCGTGCGCGCGAAGCGGCCTTCCTTGTCCTTCTCCATCGCGTATTCCATCGTGCGAATGCCGGATGATCTTACGATGAGCTTGCCCGCGCGCGGCACCACGCCACGCGCGAACGCCTCGATCTTCACCGCATCACCACGCCCCACGATGCGGTCGCCGCCAACGAGCTCCACGCGCGTGTGACGCGGCACCGGAATGGATGAAAGAAACGCGCGCTTCAGCAACTCGCGACTGACCTCGCCGCCGTACATGAACGCGAACAAACCCAACGCCAGCACCGCAACCGCCCACATGCTGATCTTCTGAAGATCCTTCGTGCGCACCACGTCGGTGAAATCCAGCGGCGTCGCGAGTGCTTCCGTTTCCAGAATCGTCATGCGCGCGAGGGACGCCGCGGCGCTCGCCGGAATCACATTGGGACGCGGAAATTGAATCGATGAAATCAGCCGCGACCGGAAATGTGGAAAGTGGCGTTCCACAGCGAGGGCGACGGTATCGTCATCCGGTTGATTGCCAATCGGCGCGACGATGAACTTCCACGCGATCCAGCCCACCGCCACGACCAGACACGCGAGCATTATCGTGCGCACGCCCATCGGGAAATCGAGCCACCAGTCGAGCAGCATCGTCACCGCGATCAGAATCATGAATACGCCGGCAGCCATCGCCACACCCGTCGCGGCTGCCACACCGACGTGCTTGCGCCGCACCGCCGCAAGCTTCGCGAGCAGCACGTTGCTTGGGATGATGCGCGTCGCCGCATTTTCATTTTGGACAGTTGGTTCCATCTTCTATTCTGCGGCCCTCTCATTAGCACCCGGCTTTAGCCGGGTGTGATTGAACGCCGTGTGTGCGGAAACCGTTTCAACGGTTTCTCGACGGCAACTCAAAACCGTTGAAACGGTTCCAAGTTCCCTCGTGCCGCAGACACCCGGCTGAAGCCAGGTGCTAATGAGATGAGTTGGGCGTTGGTTCATCACTTGCAGCGTCATTTCAAATGCGACCATTTGCGCAGCATCCATTCGCCCGAAAGCACCAAGAGCATCAGCAGGAAATACAGCGGTGACGACCACAACTCCACTTCAAGCGGCGAATGGACGCGCTCCGTTTTCGCCGCGATCATCTCGGGGAGTTTGTACAAATCCTCTTCGCGGAAAAACGCGCCGCCGGTCACGTTCGCGATGTCGCGCAACATGGATTCGTTCATCGCCGTCTCGCCGAGTTCGAAGCGCGGCTCCGTCAAGTTGAAGTCGAGCGGCGTGTTCAAATCCTCCTGGATGAAGAACTGATATTGCCCCGGCGTTTGCGCGACGAATTCGCCGCGAAACAATCCCGGCTGTTCGGGGATTGCGCGCAGGATCACGTCGGTTTGCTTACCGCCGCTCTTCGGGCCGTAAACACCCTTCACGCTTTGTTCCTGCACCGGCTCGTAAGTCAGCGTGTAAAGCCGCGCGTAAATCGTCACGCGCTCGCCACTCGTGTAATTCTGCCGGTCGGTCGTGAGCTGCGTGCGCTTCGAGCCGCCCATGAGCCGCTGGATCGACATGCGCTGTGCGATCTGTCCCCACAGCGTGGTGTAATAAAGATCGCCCACGTTCTTGCGCCAGCGCCACGTGTTGTCGGTGCCCACGTAAAGCGTCTGTCCGATTCCGTATTGCTGAAGCGCCACGACCGGCATTTTCCCGAAACGCGTTTCGCGCGCTGGATCGGGATCGACAAGTAATACCACCGCGGCGGGTTTCGGGCGCGCGACCTTCGCCACCCAATACACCGGCGGCAATTGCTTCCAAAGAGCGGCGCTTTCCTCTTCGCGGTCGGACAATCGCATCATCGCGTTCGCGCGTCCGGCGGAAGTGAGTTCGAGTCGAACTGGCTTGTCCGCCATGACTTCTCCCGTGCTTTCGAAGACACCCGTGTCGGGATCCACTGGCAGCATCCGCTCGACCACCGTGCGTCGATACGCGTTCGGCATGAACTTGCGGCCCGCGATGAACACGACCGAGCCGCCAAACTGCGACACGAGCGCGCTGAGATTGTCCATGGCGGTTGATGGCAGCTTGCGCGGATCGACGTCGCCGAACATCACCACGTCGTATTTGTAGAGCTCCTCTTTGTTTTGCGGGAAGCGCTCGATGTAAGGCGTGTTCGTGCCGCGCGTGACGGCAGCGTCTTGCTCGACGAGGAAGCACTTCAACTCCACGCGCCGATCGCGCATCAACATCGCTTGCAGGTAGCGAAACTCCCAGCGCGGCGACTGATCGACGAGCAGCACCTTGATCTTCGCGTCGATCACTTTGAGTTGCTGTGAACGCGAATTGTTGTCCTTCACCGTCTCGTCGTCGCGCGGCTCGATCGAAGCGGTCAGCTCGAAGTCGCCTTGAATTTGTGGCGTGAAACGCATTGGCACGACTTGTTCGCCGTCGGCACCGAACAAAATCTCTTTCTCCATCACGGTCGTGCCACCGAGCTGCAACTTCAGCCGCGCGGTCTGCCCGCCCATGCCCTGCGAACGCACGCGCACCGTGACGGGCACTTCGTCCTTCACAAAGCTCACGTCGGGCGCAAACAAATTGCCGACAATGATGTCGCGCGGCGACGTGATGCCGACGCCGTAGATGTAGAGAGGAATTTTTTCTTCACGAAGCAAGGCCGCCACCTCGCGCGGTTGTGTGCCGCTGTTGTTCGCGCCATCGGTAATGAGCACAACGCCAGCGAGGGGTTGGCCGCGCTTTCGATTGATCACCTCGCGCAATGAATCGCCGATCGGCGTGATCGGATTGCTCGGCGCGAGCTTGTCCACCCAGGTGAAGTCTTCGAGACGCCGTTTTGATTTGTCGGTCGCGTTGGTCGTAGTGCCCGTGGGTTTCGCGAGCTGAACGACGCCCTGGCCAAAGGTGTAAGGATCAAGATCAAAGTCGCGGTCGAGGCGCGGGAGCAAATCGAGCTTCGGATTCTTGAGTGCGCTCTTCACCAAGTCGATGCGTGGGACGAGTTCGAGTTCCTTGGCGCGGGTGCGATCGAGGTTTTGATTCAGACCCTTGTTCGCTTCCAGAAAGTTTTTGGCGATCGCAGCGCGCTTCTGGTCGGCGCTGTCGAGGCGCGGGTCTTTGATTTGCATGCTCGACGTGTCGTCCACGAGAAACACGAGCGAGCGGCGAATGCTTCCCTCGACCGTGAGCGCGAGGATCGGCCGCATCAACAGCCCGAGCACCATCGCGAAGAAAACGAGACGCAGTGCTGTGAGCGTCCACTTGCGCCCGCGCGTTACGGCGACCGGCGTCTTGATGTAGCTCCACCAGGTGAACAGCCCGAGCAGCACCGCCGCGAGAATGACCAGCGGATAGCCGACACCGCCGCGAAACGCGAGTGACGCCTTTGAAACCGCCAGCGCGTCTTCGACCCGAGTTCCGAGGAGTTTGAGGAGGAA
>JBBRBM010000081.1:0-24003 GCA_038205745.1 Verrucomicrobiota bacterium
GCTGGTGGGTCGCAACCAACCTCAACAACGTTCTCAAGAAGACCATCATTCGATTGGCTGCGGAAGTTGCCGGGTTGACCTTCGGCAAAGACGTGATTATCGAGTTTTAGTTTTGAACACATGAAAGTCACCAGCCAAAGCGGTTGCCCCGGCATTACTCGTCGTTCCTTTCTCGCCGACACCGGCATGGGATTCACCGGGCTGGCGCTGGGGGCGATGTTGTTCAAGGATGGAGTGGCGCATTGGTCGCCGTGCTATTTAACCACAACGATTTCGTGACAGTGCGGTGAGTGCAATCGTCATCGCCTTTCCCGGCGCAAAGGGACGTTCGAACCGACTATGGGCTTACCAGGCGGAAGAATTGCGCGGCGTTTGTGCGGGGCCAGACCACGCGATTAGTGGATGTGACGATACCGGTCCAGTTCGAAAGAGTCAGGTCCGTCGCACTTTGCAGCGCATAGCTGCTAAATCCATCCGGCCATGTCAGGGTGATGTTGTTAGTCTCGGCTGTCCCGACGAGTTTCGGGCCCGTCGCCGCGATGCCGTAGAGCACATACGCTTCTCCGGTGCCTGTTCCTCGAAGCCCGGCCGAGGCACTCACTGCTCCAATCAATAAATCGCGCGTGCCGTCACCGTTCAAGTCGCCGAAACCGAAAGCGCCGGCCAAGCCGAAGCCTTGGCCACCCGACAGAGTCACAAAATTTCCGGCGCTGCCTGATGTGCTCAGAGTCAATGTCGCCGGAAAATTTGCCGGGGTCTTTTTCCCCAGCACGACGTAAACCTTCGCGCTATCGACCAGAATGATTTCAGCCGCTCCATCGCCTGTTATGTCCTGACACGCCACCCCGTCCGCAGAAGTAAGGGCAAAACCGGAGGCAAATCCGTAAATGGTGAGGTTTGCGCCGGTGTTTCCCGGCACCGCAAGATCCAACGAAACGGGAAATGTCGTCGGCAACTTCCGACCAAACACGACATAGGCTTCGCCGCGATTGTCCCCTGGACCTCCCGTGGTCCCATCCGCGAAGGCGGCACCCAACACGATGTCAGTGACGCCATCGCCATTTACGTCTCCTGTCTTCAGTGCTCCGGTGACAGTAAGGCTGTCTCCGGCCGACGCACCAAAGATGGTTACATTGGCTCCATCATTTCCGGATACCGCCATGTCCAATGTCGGAGGAAAAAAGTTCGGGGTTTTGCGTCCGAAGATAACGTAGGCCTCCCCTGAGTCGAGGCGCGCATTGCCGGGCCCGTCGGCCAGAGACGCGCCGAGGATAATGTCCACGATGCCATCACCATCGACATCGCCCACGGTCATCGCACCGTATTGAGTAAGTCGATCACCGGCTGAACGGCCATAGATGGTAACACCGGCATCCATCGCCAGATCCACGATGGAGGGAAAAGCGCTTGGACTCGACCGTCCGAAAACAATGTAGGCTTCGCCACAACTGCCGCGCGTGTCGTTCGGGCCATCCGCATTGTGCGCTCCCAGTAGCAAGTCAGCCACCCCGTCCCCATTGAAATCACCGATCGCGAGGTTGCCGCCGTCAGTGAGATTGTCGCCGGCGGTGGCACCGTAAATCGTCACGTCAGCTCCGCCCAAGGCGTTCGTCAGATCGATCGTGGATGGAAAGGCCGCCGGGCTTTGACGCCCGAAGATGATATAGGCTTCGCCTGCCTCTGCGCGGCCATTCGCTGGGCCGTCGCCGCCCGCGGCACCGAGAATAATGTCGGCGACGCCATCGCCATTGAGATCCCCGGTCGTGATCGAGTTATCGAAAAGCGCGCCGTTGCTCGTAAGATGATCGTTGAAGTTCGCACCGTAGATCGTGACATCGGCCCCATTGGTTCCTTGCAAAGCGAGATCGAGCACGGCCGGAAAAGTCGCCGGGCTTTTGCGCCCGAAGACGACATACGCTTCGCCGCATTGCGCGCGCGAATCGAGCGGCCCCGCGGCAAAATGGGCGCCCAGAATGAGATCAACCGTGCCGTCGCCGTTGACGTCGGCCAACACCGCGCCGCCAAAACTGACCTGATCCGATGCTGAAGCGCCCAGAATCATCAGATCCGGAGGTGTTCCCAGGAGGCCCGCCACATCCTTCAGGCCGGCCAGGGTACTTTTGCCAAACCAAATGTGCACGGCGCCTGAACTGTTTCGCACCGGCGAACCCACATCATCGCTGTGGGCGCCAACAATGAGATCATCGATGCCATCCCCATTCAGATCGCCCGACCGAACGGTGGTTCCGATGCCGCTTCCGGGAACCCTGCCGTAAACTAACACATTGCCGGCATCGACTGCCGTGCCTGGAACTTTGGTAAGACTGTAGGTGGGCCGAAAACTTTGGGTCCACCCGGTGACGGCTGACATCATCAGGAGTGCGACGGCAACGGATTGAATGCATTTCATTTTAATCTTCCTTTCGAGCGCGCAGCCAGTTCGTAAATCGTTATTTGGAAAAGCCCGCGCTCACAACGCGAGCCACTATTCGCGCCTGTTTATACAGAGTCCCAACCTAAACGACGATTAAATCCTGCCTGATATATTCCATGAAACTCGTGACAATGATTTGCACGGGCGTTCTCAGAAAAGTGTGACAATCATTTTGTCACCGCCTCGTGAGTTCGATAAAATTGAGCCATGCCAAAGCGAACAAGCCATTCCCATTGTCCTGGCATCACCCGCCGCTCTTTTCTTGCCGACACCGGCATGGGGTTCACCAGGCTGGCGCTGGGTGCGATGTTGTTCAAGGACGGCGTGGCGCGAGCGGACGAATCCACGTGGCGGCCGCCGGATGGGAGCCGGCGCTTGGCAAATACGCCGGCAAATTATCGATGCGATGCGCAGATGCGAAGCGTCACTGATGCGTTGCGCGTCTGGAAGTTGCTCCGGTGAATTAAGCCACGACAACCGCCGCCAATTCCTTCGCGTCACCCACAAACGTATCCACATCGTCGCGCCTCGTATCCCACGAGCACATGAGGCGGCAACCGCCGGCGCCGATGAAGGTGTAAAACTTCCAGCCCTTCTTCCACAGACCTTCGATCACGGGACGCGGTAGTTCACAGAAGACGGCGTTGGCCTGGCGCGGGAAGAGTTGTTTCACCCCTGGCACTGCGCGCAATGAAGTTTCCAGATACTCGGCCATCTTGTTGGCGTTGGTGGCGTGACGCAGCCATGCGCCGTCTTTGAGCATTCCACTCCACGGTGCGGAGAGGAAACGCATCTTCGACGCGAGCTGGCCGGCTTGCTTGCAGCGATACTCAAACTCATGCGCGAGTTCGCGTTTGAAGAAGATCACGGCTTCGCCGACGGCCATGCCGTTCTTCGTGCCGCCGAAGCAGAGGACATCGACGCCCGTCTGCCAGGTGATTTCCTTGGGCTTGCAGCCGAGCGCCGCGACGGCGTTCGCGAAGCGCGCACCGTCCATGTGCATGCGCAACCCGAGGCCATGCGCAACCGCGCCGATGGCTTTCAATTCATCCGGCGTGTAAACCGTCCCGAGTTCCGTCGATTGCGTCACGCTGACGACGCGTGGCTTCGGATAATGAATGTCGGTGCGGCGATGAACCATGCGCTCGATTTCGGCGGGCAACACTTTCCCATTCGGCCCTGGCAACAAGAGAACCTTCGTGCCGTTCGAGAAAAATTCCGGCGCGCCGCACTCGTCCGTCTCCACGTGCGCGACTTCGTGGCAGAGAATGCTGTGGTACGAATTGCAGAGCGTTGACAGCGCCAGTGAGTTCGCCGCCGTGCCGTTGAAAACAAAGAACACTTCGCACTGCGTCTCGAAGATGTCGCGGATGAGATCGGCGGCTTGCTGCGTCCATTGATCGTCGCCGTAGCTCCGTTCGTGTCCGCCATTGGCCTGTTCCATGGCCTGCCACGCTTCGGGGCAAATGCCGGCGTAATTGTCACTGGCGAACTGGCGGCGCGAATCGCCCGTCCAGCCGCCGCTTTGTCGTGATGGCGTGCTCATGCGCCGCGCATCGTGAAGAAACCGAAGGCACGGCTTCAACGACAAACACGGCGCGCCTCGATTGTCGCGGCGGATTCTCGGCGATGAATTACTTCAATAAATATTCGCGGATGCGACGTCCAAGTTCGCGTTGCTGTGAAAATAAAACTTTGTTCCCTCCTTCTGGCGTCCGCGTTTGCCTGCGTCGCCGCTGAGCCGCCGCCGTTCAACAGTCCGGCCATCCCGCACGTCACCTCGTGGATCGGTAATTCGTATGCCGGCGCGAAGAAATGGGTGCAGCAGGACATCCGCGCCATGACGGTGACGGACGACGGCACGGTCTTCACGAACGTCGAGTGGGAGGAAGGCGGTGGCAATGTGGGCGAGTATCGCGACGGCGAATTGATTCGCTACGCAAAGCACACCCACGGCTGGGGCGCGAACGGCGGCGTGAGCGTGGCCGCCAATTTTACTTACGTGTTCATCGGCATGGTGATGGGAAATGAAGGCGGCGGGTTGAAGGACGAGAACACCTGGCCGCCGAAAGGCTCGAAGTGGTTCGGCGTGTCACGTCGTTCGCGAAGCGACATCTCGAAGGCTGCGCCATTCGCGGGCGGCAAAGGAGGCAAGGGTGACACGCTCAAGGAATCGTTCCTCATCGTGGCCGAAGTGCCGGAAAAAGGCGGCGCGCCATTGGCCGGAATGGTTGCGACGGAGCGCGAGTTGTTCGTGAGCGAGCCGAACGCGGGCGAGATTCAGGTGTTCGATTGCGACACGATGAAGATGTTGCGCCGGTGGAAGGTCGAGCGCGCCGGGCCCCTGGCGATGGATCGCTGGGGCAACCTCGCGATGCTGGAATCACAACGGAGCAGTTCGCCGGCGCGCGTGCTTTACTTCGGCAAGGGCGAGAAGCCGTTGATGCAGGCGACGCTCCCGCCGGACGCGGTGCCCACCGCGATTTGTTTCAACGACAATCGCCTGCTCGTCGCCGATACCGGTCCGGCGCAGCAGATTCTTGTCTTCGCCCCGGTGCCGGACGCGCGGGAGATGCAGCTCGAACGGCGCATTGGCGCGGCCGGAGGACTCGTGGCCAGCAAAGGCGTGTTCGGCGATCTGCGCTTCAACGACGTGCGCGCGCTCGGCTGCGACGCGAAGGGAAATTTCTATGTTGCCCAGGACGGACAAACCGGCGGCGGCGGCACGGTGCTGGAAAGTTACGCGCTGGCGGACGGCAAACTGAACTGGCGTTTCTTCGGCCTCACGTTCGTGGACATGGCGGACGTCGATCCGGCGAGCGACACCGATGTCTTCACGAAGGAGGAGCATTTCAAATTCGATTACTCGCAACCCGCCGGGCGCGAGTGGAGCTACGCGGGCTTCACCGTGAACCGGTTCCAGTATCCGCAGGATCCGCGGCTGCACATCTGGTCGGCGGGCGCGTGGGTGCGGCGCATCGACGGGCAGCGAATCCTCTTCGTGAGCGACATGAATGGCGACGCGTTGCAGGTGTATCGCTTCACACCCGACGCGAAGAGCGAGATTGCAATTCCCTCCGCGTTCTTTGCCAAGCGCCACGTCAGCGACAAGAGCGATCCGACTTGGCCGCCGCATCAGCCCGCGAGTGGTGAATGGATTTGGCGCGATGCGAATGGCAACGGCGCTTTCGACGACGGTGAGTTCACTCAGCCCCGTAGCAGCCGAGGTAACGAGGCTCCATCTAAACAAAAGGATCAGAGCCTCCTCACGTCGGCTGCTACAAGAGAAGCGGTGAATGCACCGGCGTCTCAAGGCTGGTGGGTCGATGCACGCGGCAACGTGTGGCTCGCCACCGAGACGCGCGGCATCCGTCTCTTTCCCTCCCAAGGGCTCGATGCGAAAGGGAATCCCATTTGGAGTTTCACGAACATGCAGACCTTCGCCGCACCGCCCGAGTTCAAACAATTGAAGCGCGTGCGTTACCTGCCCGATACCGACACGCTCTTCCTCGCCGGCGTCACCGATGAGCACAAGAACCAGCATTGGAAACCCAGCGGGCCGGTCATCGCGCGTTACGACGGCTGGCTCAAGGGCGCGCGCCAATTGCGCTGGAAGATTGTCGCGCCTTACGCGGATGGTTCGCAGGGTCATTCGTCATGCGAGCCGATGGGCTTCGATGTCGCGGGCGATTTCATCTTCGTCCCCTACACCGGCGCATCCAAGCCTCACGGCGTGAAACATGGCCGCGTGGAAATTTTCCGCGCCAGCGACGGCAGCAGCGCCGGCCACATCGAGCCAAGCGACGACGTGGGCGAGATTGGCCTGCAAGACATCCGCGAATGCCTCGCCGCCCACCGTCGTGCCGACGGTGAGTTCGTCGTGTTCCTCGAAGATGATTACAAATCAAAGGTGGTCGTGTATCGGATCAAGGCGGATGCTCTGAAATAATCATGCGAAGCACTTGAACCCGAAGCGAAGCGGGGAATGAAGGCAAGCAGCTCCAACAAGGGCTGGCAGCCCTATAGACAACAGCCCATATCCAGCGCAGTGAAATGAGCGCTGCCCTGAGTATCAGACCGAAAGAGCATTCCAAACTCCGTCACGAGCCAATAAGATTTCGCCATGCCCAAGGCCCAGCATCCGAAAGCGGCTTCGTTCGTCCGGCAAAAACTTTTTGCTGGCGTGACAAGCTTCGCGGAACTGGAGACCTGAATCGTCGCGTTGTCCGATGAGCAGTCGCGCGGTGCCGCTTTTGAGGGGCTTTGCGGAGGCATTTTTGGCGACCCTGCGAAAGCACGACGCCGCGAAAGTTTGGCCGCTCACTTCTGTTCCCACGACCATCCTCCAAACGCTCGGCCTTGGGCAACGGGACTACGGTGTAAGCGGCGCGGCGCGGCATCATCTGCGGCTACAAGGTCATCATCTCCGTCATCACTTCCGAGATGGTGACGAACGACCTGCTGAGTCGCGGCGAAGTGATGGTGAACGGCGACGCCGTGCTGGCCCGGCAGGTCGCCAACCAGATTGCCCTGCGCGACGCCATCGAGAAATACGGGGCGAGCAAAGTGTTCACGTTCCATCGCGATGTGAAGTCCGCGCAATCCTTCGTCAGCCACGGCCCCGAAGGAGTCGCAACGCACCTTGCCGACGTAGCAGCCGACGTAAGGAGGCTCACTTCAAATTCCCAGACGCGGGCTGAAAGAGGGAATGAAAGTCAGAGCCTCGTCACCTCGGCTGCTACGAGTGGGTTTCAGACCTTCCACGTCAACGGCACGATGCCGACCGCGCGCCGCGAACGCGAGATGCGCGACTTCCGCGCCGCACCCCACGCCGTCATCTCCAATGCCCGCTGTTTGACTGAAGGCGTGGACGTTCCCGCCGTGGACATGGTCGCGTTTCTTTCGCCGAGACGCAGCCGCGTGGACATCGTACAAGCCACCGGACGCGCCATGCGTCGCTCGCCGGGAAAGACGATGGGCTATGTGCTTGTGCCGCTTTATGTCGAACTGGCGGCAAGCGAGTCCGTCGAAGCCGCCGTCAGCCGCTCGGCTTTCGATGAAGTTTTGATTGACCAAAGAGCGAAACACAAGCGGGGTAATCTTTCTGCGTCTCGTATGGAGCGATTGCAGGCGCTTCCTGGTTGGATTTGGGATGATCGCGCTGACCGCTGGCTGAAGGGTTACGAACATTTGGTCCGCTTTGCGCAACGTCAGGGACACACGCGCGTCCTACAGGATCACAACGAAAACGGTTTTTGTTTGGGTTCATGGGTCGGTAGCCAGCGCCAGCGGTACAAAGAGGGCGCGCTTCAGCCCCGCAGAGCTGAGATGCTTGCGCGTTTGCCAGACTGGTCTTGGGACACAATTGAATCTGCTTGGGATGCTGGCATTTCGGCGCTCACGCAATTCGTGGAAAGGGAAGGAAACGCAGCAGTCCCGGATCGCCACTCGGAAGGCACATTTAAGCTTGGTTCGTGGGTTCGAATGCAGCGAACCGCCTTCCAAACTAAAACTCTGCCAGTTCAACGGATCCGCCGCCTAGAAGAGTTTCGCGGCTGGATATGGGACAAGCGAAACTGGAACTGGGAGCATTACTTTGATCTACTGGTGGCCTTCGGAGAAGCTTGTTCCAGAAAGAGAACGCAGGTTAAACGAAGTCAGCTTCGTTTGGTCAGACACAACGGTTCGTGCCTGAAGTCCGTCAGACGTCCGCGAACTTGATCCCGGTAATCCGTAGAGCGCGAAGAAGCCGTTCTTCAACGCCAACATCATCACGGAGTTCGACAAACACTACACCCGGGCAACCGCCTGAACTGCGCGCCGCAGCGTTCGCTGCTCTCGTGCCCACCAAGCCCGGCTAAACTAAGCGCCATCCCCGTCGGTGGGCCGCCAAGGCTCTACGGTAGGCGGGGACTCGCCCCGCACAAATCGCTCCCGGTCATGCGTTCACAATGTTCCCCCGCAAGAGGGCGAGGATTTTCGCACTTGCGTTTTGGAGGTGGCGCAAAGAAATCCTGCGTTCTTTATGGAATCTGGCGCACCGCCATCGGCGGGCTTTTACAATGTTGTCGGCTGGCTCGACGTGAACAAGAAGCGCGTGGCGGTCGGCGCGTATCCGACTTATCACCACGACATGTTCCAGACCGGCTATGGCACGGATGCGTGTCCGCCGGGCGGCGTGCCTGACCCGGAGTTCAGCGGGTATCACAGACAGGTGTTTGAGTTTCTAAAACTGCGAAGCCGCTACGAACCAAAATGAGTTCGTTGCCAGAGGATCTCCGTGATCGTTGCGAAATTCTTGATGGCACAGCGGAAAGATTTCCTGCGCATCTGAAGTTCACTGGAAATCTGAGGCGAGAGAGGTGGTGCGTGCGCGGGCGGCGTTTCGGTAATTGCTGGGCGAGCAGCCGCACTGCTTCGCGAAGCTCGCGTAGAACTGGCTGAGCGAACCGAAGCCCGACGCCAATGCCACATCGAGAATCTTCGCCGAAGAAGTGACGAGCAATCGCTGCGCGTGAAAGATCCGGTGTTGCGTGAGGTAATCGACGAGGTTCGTGCCGAAGCTGCGGCGGAAGAGGCGGCCCGCCGAGTCGGGATGCAATTCCACAGCACGCGCGACTTCGTCCACGCCAATCCCATCCGCGAAATGATGCGCGATGAAATGCGCCATGCGTTCGGCGCGCATGAGTTGGGCGTCCGAGGCGGCGCGCGCGACCGAAGACGTCGCGCGGTTGCGCGGGCGATTGTCGAACGCCACGGCGAGTCGCTTCAGGCGCGCTTCGATTTCGAGCAGCACGATCTCGCGGAACTCGGTCGAGTTGCTGCGCAGGTCATGGCTCCAGCGGCGCACCCCTTCGAGGTCGGACGCGGCGTGCGCCGCGTCACCATCCGTGATGAGTTCGCCGTGCAGGATCGCATCGCGAAAACCGGCGCGAAATCTCCAGCCGAGAAACCATGGCAAGGGAATGTGAAACCAGTTCAACACCGTGCCGCGCGCCGAGCTGAGAATTTGGTGTGGCATCACCGCCCAGAACACCGCGAAGCGTTTTGCCGCAATCGTCACCGGCGACGCGCCGAGCCGGTAAGTCAATGAACCGCGCTCGATGAAATTGATCTCGATGTCGTGATGCACATGCACCATGCGCCGGAACGGCTCGGGGAATTTCGCGGGATCGATCCTGCCGTGCTGAAAGCCGGTCACGCCGAAGCGGATGTTCGATTTCAGCGGTGCAGGCATGATGTCGGAATACCGGAATAAATTTGCCGCAAACAAGAAGATTTCGAGCGCGTGTTGCCGCAAGATGCCGGATCAGCCTCGAAGCACATCCCGTGCGTTCGTTGCTGTGGAAATTGGATTTTATGAAAGCATGGCAAATGATTCTGTGTGCGGCGGCAATCGCGACCGCGGCTGTTGGTGCGCAATCCGCCGCTCCGTTGCTGAAAGTTTCTGAGAACAAACGATTTCTCGTCACGCAAGACGGGAAGCCGTTTTTCTATCTCGGGGATACGGCGTGGGAATTGTTTCACCGGCTGAATCGTGAGGAGGTGGACAAGTATCTCCAGGATCGCGCCATCAAAAACTTCACGGTCATTCAAGCCGTCGCGATCGCGGAACTGGATGGTCACACGGTCCCGAATTCGTACGGACATTTGCCGCTCATCGATTTGGATCCTTCGAAGCCTGACGTGAAGGACGGCGCGCAGAATGATTATTGGGATCACGTCGATTATATCGTGAACAGGGCGGAGTCGCTCGGATTGTTCATCGGCTTCCTGCCAACCTGGGGGCGCTACTGGCACGACAAGGTCAAGGATGGCAAACCGATTTTCACGGAAGCGAACGCTGCGGGTTACGGCGAGTGGCTGGGCGCGCGTTACAAGACCAAGCCGATCATCTGGATTCTCGGCGGCGATCGTAGTGTGGACAACGACGAGCAGAAGGCTGTCCTGCGTGCGATGGCGCGCGGCCTTCGCAAAGGCGACGATGGGAAACATTTGATCACGGTGCATCCGTGCGGCGGTTGCGGTTCGTCGAAGTGGTTTCACGATGATGAGTGGCTCGACTTCAACATGCGGCAGAATGGACACAGTCCCGAGTTCACCGGCCATTTCGACCAGACGCAAACGGACTACGAGCGCGCACCGGTGAAGCCCGTTCTCGATGGCGAACCGATTTACGAGGACCATCCGGTTTCGTTTAACGCAAAGAACTTCGGGCATTCCATCTCCGCCGACGTGCGGCGTCCGCTCTATTGGAATTTGTTCAGCGGCGCGTGCGGTCATACTTACGGACATCACTCGGTCTGGCAGATGTGGTCGCCGGGAAAGCCGCCGATCAACGCCCCGCTTATGCCGTGGTCTGAGGCAATCAACCAGCCTGGAGCGGGGCAAATGCAGTTCGGTCGCCAGCTCATCGAGTCGCGCCCGTTCTTCACACGCATTCCGGACAACTCGATCATCGCGAGCAATCGCGTGCCCACGTCGCTTCCCGGCGCGGGACGTTATCGTTTCGTTGCGACGCGCGATGAGAGCGGCAGCTTCGCGATGGTGTATGCGCCTGTGGGCCGAAAGTTCGCCGTGAACATGAGCAAGATCACCGGCAGCAAAGTGAAAGCGTGGTGGTTCAATCCGCGGAATGGCGAAGCTACGGCGATCGGTGAATTTGCCAACACCGGCGAGCGTGAATTCATGCCGCCCGACAAAGGCGAGATGATCGACTGGGTGCTGGTGCTCGATGACGCCGCGAAGGATTACCCGGCACCGGGCGGCAAGCTGATCAAGCCATGAGCAAGACCTTCGGAAGCGGCCTCTTGCTTTTCGCCTCAATGACGGCGCTGGCCGTTGCGGCCGAACCACTGCCTCGTTACCACGAACTGCGCCTCTACACTGTCACTTCGAACAAGATGGACGGCGTGCTGGAACGCTTCCGGGAAACAGTGGGACTGGTGCGGCAGAAGCACGGCATCAAGACCGTCGGCTACTGGTCCGCGCCGGGAACCACAAACGGCGGCACGTTCGCGTATCTCATGGCGGCGGCGAGCAAGGAGGAATTGCAGAAGCAGGAGAAGGAATTTGGTGCGGACCCGAAGTTCAAAGAAGGCTACGCGGCTTCGAACCGGAAACACGGCAAGACGGTGGACAAAATTGTGGCGCTGCCGCTCGTCGTGGACGTAACGGCGAAGTTTGATTTCGCGGCGTCCGCGAAGCCACGCGCCTTCGACCTGCGCGTTTACTCCGTGCTGCCCGGCAAGCTCGATGCCTTCCGCAATCGCTGGCGTGATGTCGCGGTGCCGATCTACGAACGGCACGGCCTGCACAGCGTCGGATGGTGGGTGGCGGAGAAGAAGGATGCGGACGGCCACGACCAGTTCATCTGCTTGCTTGCCGGCGATAGCCTCGACTCGATTCAGAAATCCATCGGCGAGTTCCACACGGATCCCGAGTGGCAGCGCGTGGAAAAAGAAACCGAGAAGAACGGCAAGCTTCGTAGCGGAGTGACGGCGCACAAACTGATCCCTGCGGAGTTCTCCAAGCTCAAGTAGATCGAAAGCAATGACCATGAAACTCCCCATCCTCGCACTTCTTTGTCTGCTCACGCTCACGACACACGCCGCCGAGACTACCCTGATTGGCAACGATCGCATGACGAACTGGATTTACACGCCAACGGAAAAGCCTGCGCCGTCGAAGACTTACTGGCTGGTCGTCGGCGTGCATGGCGCGGGCGGGAATGGGAAGGGTGCGTGCGACGTGGCGTCTTGGGCGGGAGATTTTGATGATGTCATCGTGCTCGGGCCGAGCTTTCAACAGGCCCGTCCCGCGAACACCAACCGGCCCAACGCGTCGAGCGCCACGACGTCCAGCACCACCAACACTCCCGCCGCGCCGCGCCCCGCCGGGATGCCAGGGAGCGCCTATCAGATGAACGGCCCGGCGCACGAAGCGAAGCTGCGCGAACTCATCGCGGTACTCGGCAGGACTTGGAAGTTGCATCCGAAAATTTTCCTGCATGGCTTCTCAGCGGGCGCACAGTTCACCCATCGTTTCGCGTTCAGGAATCCCGAACTCGTCGTGGGCGTGTCGGCGCACTCGGGTGGTTCGTGGGCCAAACTGGAGGGCGACGACAGAATCAATCCGCTGGCCAGGAGCATCCCTTTCGTCGTGTCGTGCGGCGAAGATGACCAAGGCACCGGCGGCCCGCGTGGCACTCCACCGCGCATCGAAGGCGCGAAACTGTTTGCGACGAATCTGCAATCACTCGGTTTCACCGTGGAGTTGAAAACGTGGCCCGGCATCGGGCACGCCCAAACCGGCGAGGCAAAGGCGATGGGCAAGGCGCTGTTGGAGAAACTCCGCACCGAGCAGGCCGCCTCGAAAACCGTGAAGCCATGAAAACGCAAATAAGACTCACGATTATTGCCGCTCTTTCCCTCGTCGCCGCGGCGATGCACGCCGAGAACTGGCCGCAGTGGCGCGGGCCGCTGTTCAACGGATCCACCACGGAAACAAATCTCAAATCCCGCGTTAGCAAGCAGCAGGATCTTCTTTGGTCCGCGCTCCTGCCCGGGCGCAGCGGCGCCACCCCGGTGGTGTGGGGCGACGCCATCTTTGTGCCCAGCCCCGACGCCCAGAAGAACCTGCTCCTGTTCTGCGTGGACCGCGCCACCGGCAAAGTGCGCTGGCAGCGAACCGTGGGCCTGGGCGATCGCGTGATTGGCAAGAACAACATGGCCTCTTGTTCCGCTGTGACCGATGGAAAGCGCGTTTATGCGTTGTTCGGCACGAGCGACTTTGCAGCGTTCGACTTCGATGGGACGCCCGTCTGGCAGGTCCGGTTGCGCGAGGAGTTCGGCGCGTTCGCCGACATGTTTCTCTACGGTGCCACCCCGCTGTTGTTCGAGGGCCGGCTCTATGTGCCGCTGTTGCAGCGCAACCCGCCCACCTACGGCCATGCCGTGGATCTGAAGCCCGAGCGCAAGTCCTGGCTGATCTGCCTCGATCCGGCGACCGGCAAGGTCCTTTGGAAGCACGAGCGGACGACGGACGCGCGGGAGGAAGCGATGGAGGCTTACACCACGCCGATCCCTGTGGCCGGCAAGGAAGGCATGGAACTCATCGTCGTGGGCGCGGACGCTGTGACCGCCCACCATCCCGACGATGGCCGCGAGGTGTGGCGTTACGCGGGGTTGAATCGGAAAAAGAATCTCGGCGGGCGTATTGTGCCCAGCGCGGTGGCGTCGCCGGGCTTCATCTTCGCCATCGGCCCCAAGCGCGAGCAACTGGTGGCCCTGCGCGCCGGCGGGACGGGCGTGGTGGGCGAGGACGCCGTGGCCTGGCGGATCGAACAAAACATTCCCGACGTGCCCACGCCGCTGTTCTACCAGGGCCGGCTGTTTGTCCTGGACGGCGATCGCCAGACGCTGACGTGTTTTCAGCCGGACGACGGTCGGCAACTTTGGCAGCAACGCCTGGGCATCCGCGAAATATTCTATGCCTCGCCCACCGGCGCGGACGGGAAGATATATTGCTTCAGCGAAGCGGGTACACTGGTCGTGCTGTCCGCCGGGGCGCAACCCGAGGTGCTCTCCACCACGTCTTTCGGCGAAGGCCCGTGCATGTCGTCGGTGGTGGTGTCCGGCGGCTGCCTTCTGCTCCGCACGGCGGAACATCTCCACTGTCTCCAGGCCAGCAACGGAAAGGATCCCTTGTGAATGCCACTCCCTATATCTCCGCTCTCGTTGTCTGCCTGGCGATGTTAGCCCAGGCCGCGCCGCCGGCGCTGGAAAACGCGCTGGGTATGAAGTTCGTCAAGGTTCCCAGCCTCAAGGTGCTGTGCTCGATCTGGGAAACGCGGGTGCGCGACTATCAGGTTTTCCGGGAAGAAACCCGCCGCGCCTGGAACCCGCCGGACTTCGCGCAGACTCCGGACCACCCAGTCGTCAACGTCTCTTGGGAAGATGCCGACGCCTTTTGTCGCTGGCTGACGACGCGCGAGCGCAAGGCGGGGCGCTTGACGGACAAGCAACGCTATCGTCTGCCGACCGACGCGGAGTGGAGCGTGGCGGTGGGACTCGGCGCCGAGCAGGGCCGCACGCCTGAAGATCGGTTGAAGGCCAACGTGGTATGGCCCTGGGGTTCCACTTGGCCGCCGCAAAGTGGCGACGGCAATTACGCGCCCGAGCTGGAGACGGATCGTTTCACCCATACCTCGCCGGTGGGGCGACTCAAAGCGAACCAGCATGGGCTCTTCGACCTGGGCGGAAACGTGTGGGAATGGTGCGACGATTGGTACAACGACGCCCGGGTCACCAAGTCATTGCGCGGCGGATCCTTTCACGACAGCCAGCCCAAGGACCTGCTCGCAGCCTACCGCTTCAGCGGCACGGTGCATCTGAACAACGACGACATCGGCTTCCGCGTGGTAATTGAGGATGCCGCTCCGCAGCTATGAACTGACGCGGTAATTCAATTCTCCCACGCCTTCCACCAGAATGCCTCATCTCATGCCAAAAAAACATGGTTCCCTCAAAGTTCCACTCAGCGCCATTGTTCTATTCCTCCTCTCGACGGGCATGAACAGTGTGGCCGGAGAAACCGCACCGGCGATTCCCCTGGCCGTCAATCTCGATCATGCCTCGACCACGCGCTGGTTGAGCAAACCGGTGCAGGCGACGCGTCTGCTCGACGACATGGAGGATCCCTCGACCTGGACCCTGCGGAGCCGCGGGCAACTTTCCTTCACGCGGGAGCGTTGTCGCGATGGCCAGCAGTCCGTGCGGATCACCGTACCCACCTTGTCGGATCAGCCCAATAAGGTTCACGGTCGGTCTTTTGGCGAAGCGACACTGTGTCGGGTTTTTAATAACGAGGATTGGACGCAGTTTAACCGGCTCTCTTTCTGGGTGTTTCCCACCATGAAGGGCTTCAAGAACGGTTCGATGCTGGCCAAGCTTTTCTACGAGGGCTCGGACCAGGAAAAAGTCAGCCTCTGGTATCGCGGGCAGATGAACTACTTTCTACTTCAGCCCGGTCAGTGGAACCACATCGTCTGGGAAATCCCCCACGTGCCGCGCCAGAAGATTACACGACTCGAGTTGATCTATTTGCAGCAAGGCAATGAACCCGGGGCCGATTCGATCGTCACGCTGGATATTGATCACCTCGAACTGCAACAGGTCGAAGCAGACTACTATCAAGGTTGGAGCGTGGCCCCGGGGCGAATCGCGTTCAGCCATAGTGGCTATCAAACCGGTCTGTCCAAGACGGCCCTCGCGAGCGGCCTCGCACCCGGTAACTTCAGCCTGCTGGACCAAACCTCCGGCCGCAGCATCCTGACCAAGCCGCTGCGCCGGGCGCAGACGGGTCTGGGCGAATTCCAAGTAATGGATTTTTCGGAGGTGGAGACGCCGGGACTATACATACTCAAGGCGGGCGATCTGGCCAGCCAGCCGTTCCGGATCGGTCCGGACGTTTGGGAGCGGACCATCGCCAAGGCGATCAACTTCTTTTACGCCGAGCGCTGTGGATATGCCGTTCCCGGAGTGCATGACGTCTGTCATCAGGATTGGCAGGCTAAACACCAGGACCAGACCATCACGATCAATGGTGGCTGGCACGATGCCGGCGATCTCTCGCAGGGGGAGATCAACACCGCCGAAGCGACCTACTCCATGCTGGCGCTGGCCGACCGTATCGGGGAGACCAATCCCGAACTGGCCGCACGTTTGTTGACCGAGGCGCGCTGGGGGTTGGATTGGCTCCAGAAGACGCGTTTTGGCGACGGCTACCGCGTGGTTTGGGGAACCATGGATTTCTGGACGGACGGCGTGCTGGGCAACATTGACGATTGCCTGGGCCAGGTGAGCAATAACGCCTACGAGAATCTCATCGGCTGCGCTGCGTCCGCCCTGGCAGCCCGCTTGCTGAAGGATCGGGAGCCCGCGCTGGCCGAAGCCAGTCTGCGCTTAGCCCGCGACGATTTCCGTTTTGGCCTCGAGAAAATGGGATCCCCCAGATTGGAAATTGCTTCGCAGGCCGTGTTGGCCGCCGTTGAACTGTATCGCGCGACCGGCGACCCAACCTACGCGGACAAGGCGGCGGAGTTCGCCAAGACGATTATCGCCAGCCAGCAACGGGAGACCCCACCTTGGGACAAGCCCCTGGTAGGCTTCTTCTATGATGGCCCAAAACACCAGCGCATCTTGAATTATGCCCACCGCGGCCACGACCAGGCACCGGTCGTGGCATTGGCGGCTTTGTGTGACACGTTGACCAACCATGCGGACTGGATCCAGTGGTATTCGGCGGTGGTCCTTCATTCGGAGTTTCTTCGCGCCACCGCGCGGATGGATGCGCCCTACGGAACATTGGCTGCCGGCATCTACCACGTCCGCGAGAATACAAACCAGGTCTCCAAGGGCTTGAAGCTTTCGCAGGAATACTATCTGCGCCGTTTTCCAGTCACCAGCGATGCGCGAGGACACTTTGGCGTTTTGCTTTCACAGACCAAAGGGCTGTCCGCCGCCGCGCAACTGCGGGGTGATTCGTCGCTGGTGGATATCTGCCAATCTCAGCTCCAGTGGGTCGTGGGCCGGAATCCTTTCAGCCAAAGCTGCATGTACGGAGAGGGCTATGACTACGCGCCGCAATACAGCGCGATGTCCGGGGATATCGTCGGCTCACTGCCAGTCGGCATCATGATGCCCGGAAACGAGGATTTTCCGTTCTGGCCGGCGGCGAACTGTTGGGCTTACAAGGAGGTATGGGTTCACCCGGTATCGCGGTGGATGTGGATTTTAGGCGACATACTGCCCAATCGCACGCTTCGGCCCACGCCGCTGCCCGATTGCGCTTTCACTCTGGCGGCGGAGACCGCTGCCGACGGCAAAGTCACGATCCGGTTATCCGCGCAAGGGCAGGGACGTCACCGCTTCAGCGTGCGCTCTGATAACCTGATCCTTGGCGATTCCATCCGGGCCCTGGATCTGGGAGGCGGCCTGCCAAAGACGGCTACCTGGACTGCGCCGGTCGCCAATGCCAAGGTGCCCTGGGTGGCGGTGGTTATCCCGGACGGCGACCTGGCGCAACGGCGGGAGGTGATGGCTGGAATCAACTCGCCGCAAGATTCAAGGAATCGCTTGCCAGAGCAACAAGTAACCCCGGAGTTCCGTAAACATTGAAGCCATGAAACCGCCTCATTACTTCCGCGCAGCGCGCACCGGCATCCTCACCGGGCTTGCGCTCATGACCCTGAGCACCCTCGCTGCCGCGCCCATCCGCTTGCACCCGGACAACCCGCGCTGGTTCGAGTGGCGTGGCAAGGCGACCGCGCTCATCACGAGCGCCGAGCATTACGGCGCGGTGCTGAATCCGGACTTCGATTTCCGCCGCTACCTCGAAGCGATGCAGCGCGACGGCATGAACTACACGCGCCTCTTCGCCGGCAGTTACGTGGAGCCGCAGGGAGCATTCGGCATCGAGCGCAACACGCTGGCGCCGGCGCCCGGCCGTTTCCTCGCGCCGTGGGCGCGCAGTGACCAACCCGGTTACGCCGGAGGCGGGAACAAGTTCGACCTCGACCGCTTCTCGCCCGAATACCTGGCACGGCTGAAGGAGTTCATCACCAATGCCGGCCGGCGCGGCATCGTCGTTGAACTGACGTTGTTCTGCTCGACCTACGGTGACAAGCAGTGGGCGCTGCATCCGTTCAATCCGACGAATAACATTCAAGCGCTCGCGGTGCCGAATTGGAAAACACTGCACACGCTGGCCGCTTCCATGCCTCGTAGCAGCCGAGATAACGAGGCTCATTCTTCTCCGAAAGACCAGAGCCTCCTCGCGTCGGCTGCTACGGGAGTCCACCAAGAGAAGCTCGTCCGCTATCTGGTCCGCGAGTTGAACAGCTTTGACAACGTCTTCTTCGAAATCCAGAACGAGCCGTGGGCGGACAACCACACGATGGGCGACTTCATCAATCCCTACTTGACGGACAAGCACTCGTTCCCGAATGCCGTCGAAGTCACCAGCCCGGAGTCCGTCGCCTGGCAGCGTGCGATTGCCAGAATCATCACCGAGGAGGAGAGCAAGTTAGCCCAGCGGCATCTCATCGCTCAGAACGTGGCCAACTTCCGTCTTCCCTTGAACGATGGCGACCTCGTGCCCGAGGCGGGTATCATCCACTTCCACTACGCGTATCCCGAGGCGGTGGAATGGAACTGCGGGTTGAAGCGCGTCATCGGCTACGACGAAACCGGTTTCGCCGGGAACCAGGACGACACCTACCGGCGGCAGGCGTGGAACTTCGTGCTAAGTGGCGGGGCAGTGTTCAACAACCTTGATTACTCGTTCACCACCGGTCACGAAGACGGCGCTGACATGGCCAACCAAGCGCCCGGCGGTGGGAGTCCTTCGCTGCGTCGGCAATTGAAAGTGCTGAGCGACTTCCTCCACCGCTTCGACCTCGGCAAGCTCCAGCCCGACCCCACCTTCGTGCAACGCGCCCCCGGCGTGGTCACGCGCACGCTCTCCGCGCCAGGCAGAGCCTACGCCGTTTACGCGCAAGGCCGTGGCCCGACGACGCTTTCACTTCAGCTCGCGAAAGGCCGGTGGGTGGCCGAGTGGATTTCCATCGAGGATGGCCGTGTGCTGAAGCGCGACGACCTTTCCGCCGGCAAACCATCCACCGCTCTCGCCAGTCCGGAATTCAAAGACGCCGTGGCGTTGAGAATCGTTCGCCAGTAACCGTCTGAATCAAAACCGTGAAACACCAAATCAAATTCACCGCTGGCCTATTTGCCTTCGTGAACACTCTCGCTGCCGCCATCGCGGCCGAGCCACATCACTACTCCGTCTCCTGGGTGGGCAACTCTTTCTCCGGCGCGAGCAACAAGTGGGTGCAGAATTTCTTCATCCACACGAAGGTCCAGCCCGACGGCACGGTGAACACTTGGAGCCATTGGGACGAGGGCGGGAAGAAGTTCGGCGTTTACAAGGACGGCGATGTCATCGGCAACACGAACGTGAACCCGAACAGTCTGGAGACGCGCGACAAACTCGGTCGGCTCTGGAAGCTCGAAGTCACCTACACCGACCCCAAGCATCAGGAATGGGAGTTCACGCCCAAGGGCATCACTTGTGAAGGCGCGGCGGTGACCTTCCCCGATTTGTTCCAGCCGATGGCGCTCGCGCTGGCGAATGACGGGCAGTTGATGGTGGCTGATTCCGGCACGGGGCCGAGACAGCAGGTGCTCTTCTACAATGTCAGCGACTCAGCGAAGCCGAAACTAACGCGCGCCTTCGGCGACCGCGGCGGCATCGCCTCAGGCAAGCCCGGTGAAATCACGCCAACGAAGTTCTGGGGCATCCGAGGCCTCGGCATGGACGCGGCCGGGAATCTCTACGTGGCCATGAGCGAGCAAGGTTCCGTGCTGCGTTCGTTCACGCCGGACGGCAAGCTCCACTGGGAATTGCACGGCGAGTTCTTCTGTGATGTCGCGTGCGCCGATCCGGCCGACGATGCCGCGACGGTTTGGGGCATTCAGGAGCGTTATGCGATGGACTGGTCAAAGCCGCCCGGCCGCGACTCGAAGTGGGTCGGCTACACCCTCAATCGGAACAAATATCCCAACGACCCGCGCGGCCTGATGCACGTGAAGCAGCAAGGTGAGCACGGCTTGACCTCGCCGCAGATTGTTTACCTCAACGGTCGCCGCTACCTCTTTGTCGGGGGAATGTTTGCCAGCAACTTCATCAACATCTTCCGCTTTGATGGCGAGATGGCGATCCCCTCGGGATTGATTCTGCAATGGGGCAACAACCTCTACAACACCGACCTCAAATGGCCGCCGAACAAACCGAAGAGCGCATCCATCTGGCGCGACACGAATGGCGACGGTGATTATCAGGCCGATGAGTTCGCGCCGAACACCGACCACGTGAAGCCCGGCCCGTTCTGGGTGGATAAGAAGGGCAACATTTGGATGGCCTACGGCTTCTTCCGCTACGACTTCCAGGGCCTGGATCCGCAGGGCAATCCGATTTACGCCGCCGACAAAATCACCGTGCTCGACAAGCCCAAGGGCGTGAACAAAGTCGCACGCGTCTGTTATCTCGACGATACGGACACGCTCGTCGTCGCCGAAGAAGGCAGCGACATGCGGCACATCAGCCGGGTCTTCGTCTGCAAGGGTTACCTCGCCGGGAATCGCGAGACGGTTTCGTTCGTGCCCGGCGCCGGGAAGGAGGCCGCCTGCGTGACGGCTGCTGGCGACTACGCCTTCACCGGCGGATGGAAGACGCGCGGCCAAATCTGGGTCAACCGCCTCCGCGACGGCGCGGAAGTCGGCCGATTCGATCCCGGCCCGACCGTCGGCGGCGTGGAGAACACTGGCTGGATCGATCTACTTACCGGCATCACCGCCTTCCAGCGAAGCAACGGCGAATACCTCGTGTTCGTCGAGGAGAACTACAAGGCCAAGTCGCTCATTTACCGTTGGAAACCATGAAATCGATCGCGCGCGCCATTTCATCCTGCACAGCGGTCGGATTTGCCTCCCTCCTGCTCGCGACTGCTGCGGTGCTGGACGCCGCTCCTTCGGATGAAGCCATCATCCGCCGTTACTTCGATGAGTGGGCCAACCATGCGGATGTTCGCGCCGCGGACGAATTGATCGCCACCAATCTCGTCATGCACCACGCGCTCGTCACCTCCGAAGGGTTGGCTGCTTACAAGCGGAGCATGGCGGGATTCCATGCGAGCTTTCCCGACGTGCATTTTGCCATCGAAGACCTCATCTCGGACGAGGGCAAGGTGCTCGTCCGTTGGTTGATGACGGGCACCCACCGGGCCGAATACATGGGCCAGCCGGCAACCGGAAAATCCGTCCGGGTCACGGGCATGAGCCTCTTCCGGATGGATGGGGGCAGAATTCAGGAAATCTGGGCCAGCATGGATCGCCTCGGATTCATGCAGCAATTGGGACTCGTGACCCTCCCAGCCGCATCACCCGCCGCCAACCAGTATTTCGAACTCCGCCTCTACACCGTCACCTCGAACAAGATGGACGGCGTGCTGGAACGCTTCCGCGACACCGTCGAGCCAGTGCGCAAGAAGCACGGCATCCAGACGGTGGGCTACTGGAGCGCGCCCGGCACCACAAACGGCGGCACGTTCGCGTATCTAATGGCGGCCGCGAGCAAGGAGGAATTGCAGCGGAACGAAAAGGAATTTGGCGCTGACCCGCAGTTCAAGGAAGGCTACGCCGCCTCGAACAAGAAACACGGCAAGACCGTGGAGAAGATCGCAACGCTCCCGCTGGCCGCGGATGCGACGGCGAAGTTTGATTTCGCGGCGTCAGCGAAATCGCGCGCCTTCGACCTGCGCGTTTACTCGGTCCTGCCAGGCAAGCTCGACGCCTTCCGCAATCGCTGGCGGGATTTCGCGGTCCCCATTTTCGAACGGCACGGCCTGCACAGTGTTGGCTGGTGGGCGGCGGACAAAATGGACGCGGATGGCAACTACCAGGTTGTCTGTCTGCTCACGGGCGAAAGCCTGGCAGCCATCCAGAAATCCATCGCCGCGTTTCATGCCGATCCCGAATGGCGACGCGTGGAAGTGGAGACCGAGCGTGACGGTCGGCTGCTCGGCGGAATCACGGCCTTCCAGATGACTCCTGCCGATTTCTCGCAACTCAAATGAAAGCACCTTTTCTCATCCCGATGCTCCTGCTCGTATCAGCAGGCGGCGCGTGGTCCCAATCCGCCGACTGGCAGAGCGTCATCTGGCGTGAGCCGCAGGTGCGTTACATCCTCGCCGATCTCACGCTGGGCGGTAACCCAGCGCTCTACCGCGACTACGCCACCCGCGAGAAAGACCCCGACTCGCGCGAGGCCATCCGCCTCTGGGACGCCGGATCGCGCGTGGTGAACACGAACGATTTCGAGCGGCGCTGGGTGACGAACAAGTTTGGCAAGGACGGGCGCGTGATGCGCGTGGTGTTGCGCGGGACGGAACGGACCATCACGGGCGACAAAGTTCTTCTTAATTCAGACGCTGCGCTCAACGAGGGCCGGATCCGATACATTCTTCTGGAGCTTTCACTCGGAAATCCCAGCGTGGTTGATTGGTCCGGGCGCTTTGAACCGGAAGCCGTTGAAGCCTTGCGCCGCTGGAAGGCGGGAGCGCGGGTGGTAAATACAAACTGGTTCACGGTGTCGACGGAGTCTGGGCCAAAGGGATCAACCGAGATCATTTTCCGGCACAACGGCCGGCGCCCAAAGCGGCTCAGCGGGGATTTCATTCGCCTCAACTCGGATCTTCCTTACCCGGAAACTAACGTCCGCTATTTCATGGCGGACATTGCGCTGGGCGGGAACATCGAGTTCTATCGTGCCGCCGCCGAGCGCGACCACGAGATGGGCTGCCTCGAAGCCGTGCGTCGCACCGAGGAAGGCTACCGCATCACCAATCTCGACCAGTTCGAGCGCAAGAAGGTGGATGGAAAAATCCTCATCACGCGCAAAGGCTCCGACGAACGCATCAGTGGAATGCTCGTGAAACTCAGCACTGATTAAAGCCCACACGGATTCCATCCCATGCCCGCCTGGTTCATTCTGACTTTCGTCGCGCTGTTATCGTGGGGCGCGTGGGCGGTGCTGTCCAAGGTGGCCGGCGACGCGCTCACGCCCGAACAGAGTCAGGCGCTCTCGACGCTGGGCATGCTGCCCTTGCTGGTGCCGCTGGCGCTTTCGAAGCGCGCCCCGTTGCGCGGCGTTTCGCGCCGGGGATTGCTGCTCGCGCTGATTGGAGGCGTGGTCACCTGCCTGGGCAACGTCGCCTATTATGCCGCCCTCGCGCGCGGCGAAAAAGTGGCCACGGTTGTCTCGCTCACGGCTCTCTACCCGTTGGTGACGGTGCTGCTCGCGGTGCTCGTGCTGCGCGAGCGGTTGAATCGCGTGCAACTCCTCGGGCTCGGCCTTTCGCTCGCGGCCATCTGGCTGTTCAACATCCAGAGCGGCGGCGGTGTGTTGTCGCCGACGATTGTCCTGGCGGTGCTGCCCATCGTGTTGTGGGGCTTGTCGGGATTTCTGCAAAAGGTCGCCACCAATCATGTCTCCGGCGAAACTGCGGCACTGGTGTATCTCCTCGCCTTCGTGCCGGTGGGCGTGTTCTTCGCCCTGCGCGCACCCTGGCCCGGCGCCCTCACGGTGCGCACCTGGACGCTCGTGCTCGCGCTCGGGTTCTTTCTCGCGTTTGGCAATTATGCGATGCTCGCCGCCTTCGCACGCGGCGGGAAGGCCGCCATCATCGCGCCGCTGGGTGGACTTTACCCGCTGATCAGCGTGCCCATCGCCGTGCTGTTCCTGGGCGAACACATTGGCCGGCGCGAAATCATTGGCATCATCATCGCGGTCGTTTCGGTGGCGGCGCTCTCGTGGGAGACCGCCCCCGGCCAGCCGCAGCGCCCGCAAACGGAACCGCCACCCTGAAGCGCAAGGCTCACTTCTTCCCCGCTTTTCCATCGATATGTCTGAGCCGTCCGATCAATTGATCCAGCACCGCGAGTTGGCAG